>QKII01000380.1 GCA_003249625.1 Propionivibrio sp.
ACGAGCCGGCGGCGGGGTTGAACCCGCGCGAGTCGGCCGAACTCAACGAACTGCTGCTGCGCCTCGTTGCCGACGAGAAACTGACGATCCTGCTGATCGAACACGACATGAGCGTGGTGATGAATGTCTCCGACCACATCTGCGTCCTGAACTACGGCCGCAAGATTGCCGAGGGGACGCCGAAGCAGATCCAGAATGATCCGAACGTGATCAAGGCCTATCTCGGTGAAGAAGATGCCGACGAGGGTAACGAACGGCTGCAAGCGGAGGTGAACGCATGATGCTGCAACTCTCGGGCGTTCATGCCCACTACGGCCACATCCACGCGTTACGCGGCATTGACCTCTCGGTGCAGGTCGGTGAGGTGGTTACCCTGATCGGCGCCAACGGCGCCGGCAAGTCGACGCTGCTGATGTCGTTGTTCGGCCAGCCGCGTGTCTCGGCCGGGCGCATCGTCTTCGACAATGAGGATATTACCCGCCTGCCGACGCATGTCATCGCACGCCGCGACATCTCGCTGGTGCCGGAAGGGCGGCGCATCTTTCCGCGCATGACGGTGCTGGAAAACCTGCAGATGGGGGCGGTGATGGCCGACCCCGACAATCTCGAGATCGACCTGAAACGCATGTATGCGCTGTTCCCGATTCTGGAAGAGCGGCTGGAGCAACGGGCCGGTACGCTGTCGGGCGGCGAACAGCAGATGCTGGCCATCGCCCGCGCGCTGATGGCGCGGCCCAAGCTGCTGCTGCTCGATGAGCCGTCGCTGGGACTGGCGCCTCTGTATATCAAGAAGATTTTCCAGACCATCCGCGAACTCAACGAGGACCACGGCATGACTATCCTGCTCATCGAGCAGAACGCGCACCACGCCTTGCGCGCCGCGCATCGCGGCTACGTGATGCAGCACGGCCAGATCACCATGAGCGGCACCGGTCGCGACCTGCTGGCCAGCGCGGAAGTGCGCGCGGCGTATCTGGAAGGAGGGCACACGGCAACATGACGACCGTTCGTCGCTCCGGTGGAAGCCGGAACCCGGTGTTGGCAATGATGCTCCGTCGAAATCCCGGCTTTCGCCGGGGTCACGGTTTTTTCCGTTTTTACTTCATGTACAGATGAGTAGAGATAGCTCCCCGTCTCGCTGGCTCCCTTTTGTCGTCCTTGGCATCGGCCTGATGGCGATATCGTTCGGTGCGATTCTGGCGCGTGTGGCGCAGGCTCATGCGCTGCCGTCGCTGGCGATCGCTTCACTGAGACTGGGCCTCGCCGCACTGATTATTTCGCCCTTTGCGCTGTGGCAGTCGCGGCGCGCGCTGTTGGCGATCACACGGCGTCAGATCATGCTGACCTTCGGCGCGGGCTTCTTCCTGGCCGTGCATTTCGCCACGTGGATCAGTTCGCTCGAATACACATCGGTGGCGAGCAGCACGGCGCTGGTGACGACCAACCCGATCTGGATCGCGCTCGTTTCCTTCCTTTTGTTCCGGGAGCGGCCGAGTGCGATGACGCTGGCGGGGATCGCCGTCTCGCTTTCCGGCAGTCTGTTGATCTTCTGGAGTGATAGTCGGGAAGCCGCTGTTGGCGGCAATGCGCTGCTCGGCAACATCCTCGCCTTGGTCGGCAGTTGGTGTTTCTCCGCCTACCTGCTGATCGGTCGCCGTTTGCGTGCCGACATGCCGCTGCCGGCCTACATCTGGCTGGCCTACGGTGCTGCGGCGCTCTTCCTTCTGCTTGGTTGTGCCGGATCGGGTGTGACGCTCATCGGTTACACAGCACCAGCGTATCTCGCGGCGCTGGGCATGGCGCTCGGACCGCAGTTGCTCGGGCATTCTGCCTACAACTGGTCGTTGCGTTTTGTCTCGCCGACCTTTGTTGCCGTCGTCACCCTCGGTGAGCCGGTTGGCAGCGCGCTACTGGCCTGGCTGTTCCTTGCCGAGACCTTTGCTCCGGTACAGGCGGCCGGATTTGTTATGCTGCTGGCCGGAATCTATCTGGCAGCGGTTGGCGAAGGGCGCCGGCGCTGATTTTCCCGAGGTGCTTATGAAGCGTTGGTTGATATTCGTGTGGCTGGCTTTCGCCAGCACACGCGTTTTTTCCTATGAAGTCGTGGCGGCTGAGTTCGGCGTTTTCGACGCCAGCGATCCGCAGCGCGTTGTGTTTTCGGCGAGCCGGGTGGTGCCGCGCAAGGAAGGGCAGCGCTACGGCTGGATGATCGAGTTGCGCGGGGTGAAGCGTTCGGTCAGTGTGCGTGAGGAGTACGTGCTGCCCGGGACGGCAATCGAGCATCGCACCGATTCGGCGGAAGGGACCAAACTGGTTATTCCGATGGACCGCCGCAACCAGGTCAGCCAGCGTCAGCTGGTTCCCGTCGACGGACGGATCTACGGCGAGTGGGAAATCGGCCCACAGGAACCTGTCGGGCAACGCCAGCTGGACGTCGTCGTCGAAGGGCGAATTGCCGCGAGTTTCGAGTTCGAGGTCCGGTAACACAAGCGCGATTCCCGTTAGAATCCTTGGGCTAGATATTTCCGTCATTTCAGCCAGATCAGGAGAGTC
>QKII01000074.1 GCA_003249625.1 Propionivibrio sp.
GATACAGCGGGCTTGCGGCGCAAGGGGAAGGTGTTCGAATCGATCGAGAAGTTCTCGGTGATCAAGACGCTGCAATCGATCGAGGACGCGAATGTGGTCATCCTCGTGCTCGATGCGCGACAGGATATTTCCGACCAGGATGCACACATCGCCGGCTTCGTCGTCGAATCCGGGCGGGCGCTGGTCGTTGCGGTTAACAAATGGGACGGTCTGGACGCGTATAAGCGGACGCAAATCAAGGAAACGATCGAGGTGCGCCTCAAATTCCTCGATTTTGCCAAGTTCCATTATGTTTCTGCGCTTAGGGGCGAGGGGCTGGAGGCCGTGTTCCGTTCGGTCGATGCCGCCTATCGTGCCGCGACCATCGATTTGTCGACACCGAAACTGACCCGCGCGTTGATCGATGCCGTCTCCCGGCAATCGCCACCGCGCAGCGGAATATTCCGACCCAAGCTGCGTTACGCGCATCAGGGCGGACGCAATCCACCGCTGATCGTGATCCACGGCAACGCTCTCGACAAGGTGCCCGATTCCTACCAGCGCTATCTGGAGCATACGTTCCGGGAGGTCTTCAAGCTGCAGGGGACTCCGTTGCGCATCCAGTTCAACATCTCGGAGAACCCGTTCGCCGAGGCACGTCCGGCGGCGGTTCAGGCCAAGAAGCGCCTGCGTCCGGACGACCGCAAGGTTGCCAAGGGCGCAGCTTCTACCGCTCCTAGGAAACCTCGATCGGCGCCGAGCGGGGGCGCGCCGGGCGGGAAGGTCCGTCCCAAGTCGCGCTAGATTTTCTTCGCGCCGGGGCCGACAGGCCGTCTGCAGAAAACGGGTATCCTTGGGGTACCCGTTTTCGTTTCACGGAGTCTGCCGATGCCTCATGAAGTCACCCTGATCACCACCGTCGCCGCCGCGTTCGGATTCGCGCTGATTCTTGGCGTCATCGCCGAGCGCTGCCGTCTGCCGGCGATGGTCGGTTATCTGGTTGCAGGCATCCTGATCGGCCCTGCGACGCCGGGCTTCGTGGCGGACATGAGTACCGCGTCGCAATTGGCTGAGATCGGCGTGATGTTGTTGATGTTCGGCGTCGGCCTGCATTTCTCGCTCGACGATCTACTGGCTGTCCGCCGCATCGCCGTTCCCGGCGCCGTGGTGCAGATGGGGCTGGCCACCTTGCTCGGGATGGGCGTTGCAACCTTCTGGGGATGGACTCCCGGCGCTGCGCTCGTGTTCGGCATTTCGCTTTCCTGCGCCAGTACCGTGGTCCTGCTAAAGGCGCTTGAATCGCGGGGGCTGCTGGAAACGCATAACGGCCAGATTGCCGTCGGCTGGCTGGTGGTTGAGGATCTGGCGACGGTCTTGGTGCTCGTCCTGTTGCCGCCGCTCGCAGGCTTGCTGGGCGGGAATGTTGATGCTTCCGGAGGCGGCATGTCGCTCTGGCTGGCGCTGGGAAAGACGCTGCTGCAGATTTCGGCGTTCGTCGCCCTGATGCTGCTGGCCGGGCGCCGGGTGTTGCCCAAGGTGTTGTGGCTCGTTGCACGTAGCGGTTCGCAGGAGTTGTTCACGCTGGCGGTGATCGCAGCGGCCATCAGCATCGCCTACGGCGCCTCCGCGTTGTTCAATGTGTCCTTTGCCCTGGGCGCGTTCTTCGCTGGCATGGTCATGCGCGAGTCGGAGTTTGCGCACCGGGCTGCGAGTGAATCGTTGCCGCTGCGTGATGCCTTCGCGGTGCTTTTCTTCGTCGCGGTCGGGATGCTGTTCGATCCTGCGGTCGTTGTCGAGGCACCGCTCAGGGTACTTGTCGTGGTTACCATCATCATTCTCGGAAAGTCGCTGGCAGCCATGGTGCTGGTGTTGGCCTTGCGTTATCCCTTGAATACGGCACTGACAGTTGCGGCGAGCCTCGCTCAGATCGGCGAGTTCTCCTTCATCCTGGCCGGCCTGGGGGTCTCGCTGGGATTGATCGGTGGAGAGGGGCAGAGCCTGGTGCTGGCCGGCGCGCTGATCTCAATCGCGCTCAATCCGCTGGTGTTCGCGATCGTGACGCCGTTGCGGGCGTGGATCATCAAGCGTTCCGCCCTGGCGCGCCGACTTGAACAGCGCCCCGACCCCTTCGCCGAACTACCGATGGAAACGGAGAGCAAGTACCTGAAGGGACAAGTGGTGCTCGTGGGCTACGGCCGCGTCGGTCGGCGAATCGCCCGAGCCCTTGGTGAATCCGGCATTCCGTTCATCGTCGCGGAGCAGAACCGCGAGCGCGTCGAAGCGCTGCGCAAGGATGGTATTGCGGCCGTGTGCGGCGACGCCGCCGATGATCCAGGAACGTTGATCCAGGCGCACATTGTCGACGCGGCAATGCTGGTCGTCGCTACGCCGGACTCCGTCGATGTACGGAAGATGGCTACCACTGCACGGACGCTTAATCCGGCGATCGAGATCATCGTGCGTACTCACAGCGAATCAGAGTTGGAACTGCTAGAAAGTGACGGAATCGGAAAGGTATTCTTCGGGGTGGAGGAACTGGCGCGAGGAATGAGCCAG
>QKII01000368.1 GCA_003249625.1 Propionivibrio sp.
AAAAGCCGCGCCATCGATTTCCGCGTCAGCACCCTCCCGACGATGTATGGAGAAAAAATCGTTCTCCGGATTCTCGACCCCAGCAGCGCCACGCTCGGAATCGACATGCTCGGCTATGAACCGGAACAGAAGGCGCTCCTTCTCGATGCCATTCAGCGCCCTTACGGCATGGTTCTGGTCACCGGCCCCACCGGTTCGGGTAAGACCGTTTCGCTCTATACCTGCCTGAACATCCTCAACAAGCCTGGAATCAATATCTCCACGGCGGAGGATCCGGCTGAAATTGCGCTGCCTGGAATCAATCAGGTCAACGTCGATGACCGGCAGGGGCTGACATTTCCTGTCGCGCTCAAGGCATTCCTGCGGCAGGATCCGGACATCATCATGGTGGGTGAAATCCGCGACCTTGAAACTGCCGAAATTGCCATCAAGGCAGCACAAACGGGACACATGGTGCTGTCCACGCTGCACACCAACGACGCCCCGTCGACGCTCACGCGCTTGATGAACATGGGCGTTCCCACGTTCAATATCGCCTCAAGCGTGCTACTGATTACCGCACAACGCCTTGTACGCCGATTGTGCACATGCAAGCGTCCGATCGACACACCAGAAGAAACCCTCCTGAATGCGGGATTCACCGAGGAGGACCTTAACGGTGACTGGGTTCTGTACGAACCGGGCGAATGTGATCGGTGCAAAGGCTCCGGTTATAAAGGACGGGTTGGTGTCTATCAGGTCATGCCAGTGACGGAGAGCATCCAACGCATCATCATGAGCAATGGAACATCGCTGGACATTGCCGAGCAGGCCCGTCGGGAGGGAGTCAACGACCTGAGACGATCCGGGTTGCGCAAGGTAATGCAAGGGCTAACCTCGCTTGAGGAAGTCCTCGGCAGCACCAACGCCTGAAAAACAAAGGGGACAGCATGGCAACAGCGGCACAAGCAGCCAAACGCGGACGAGAGGCAAAAGAATTCACGTACCTGTGGGTCGGGAAGAACAAGGCCGGAAAGATCGTTCGCGGGGAACAGCGCGCGGCCAGCGAAGCCGTGGTCAACGCCACCTTGCGGCGGCAAGGCATTCTGGTCACAAAAATTTCAAAACAAAAATTCAGAGGCGGAAGCAAGGTTTCCGAAAAGGACGTTGCGCTGTTTACGCGACAACTGGCAACGATGATGAAGTCGGGGATACCGTTGTTGCAGACGTTCGACATCGTCGGACGAGGACACGACAACCCCGCCGTGGGCAAATTGCTTCTGGACATCAAAACAGACGTTGAAACAGGAAGTTCGCTGTCGCAAGCCTTTCGCAAGTTCCCGCTGCACTTTGATGCACTCTATTGCAACCTTGTCGCCGCGGGCGAACAGGCGGGCATTCTGGAAACATTGCTCGATCGATTGGCGACCTACAAGGAAAAGATGCTCGCCATCAAGTCGAAGATCAAATCGGCGCTCTTCTACCCGACAGCGGTGATCATCGTTGCCTTCATCATCACTGCGGTGATCATGATCTTCGTCATCCCCGCATTCAAAAGTGTGTTCTCCAGTTTTGGCGCCGACCTCCCCACGCCGACACTGATGGTCATCGCCATGTCCGACTTTTTTGTCGCCTATTGGTGGGCGATCTTTGGCAGCATAGGAGGCGGTCTTTTCGCCTTTTTCTATACGTGGCGACGATCCGAGAAGATGCAGTTCATGATGGACAGGCTTTTCCTGCGCCTGCCGCTGTTCGGCCCGATCATCCGCAAGGCCGTCATGGCGCGCTGGACCCGCACGCTGTCCACCATGTTCGCTGCAGGCGTACCGCTTGTGGAATCGCTCGATTCGGTTGGGGGTGCCGCCGGCAACTACGTTTACAAACAGGGAACCAAACAAATTCAGGGCGAAGTAGCCACCGGAACCAGCCTGACCTCGGCGATGCAGAACACCAACCTGTTCCCCAACATGGTCACGCAGATGGTAGCCATCGGGGAGGAATCAGGGTCGCTCGACGCCATGCTCGGCAAGGTGGCGGACTTTTTCGAGGCCGAAGTCGACGATGCCGTCGAGGCACTATCTAGCCTCATGGAGCCGATCATCATGGTGGTACTTGGCACGCTAATTGGCGGCATGGTTATCGCCATGTACCTGCCGATTTTTAAGCTAGGCGCAGTTGTTTAGACGCGAGGATTTTCTTTGGAAACACTGACTCAGCCTGCCATTTTTCCGTTCGTTGCCGGCCTGCTGGGTCTGCTTGTCGGAAGCTTTCTCAATGTCGTGATCCACCGCCTGCCAAAAATGATGGAGCGCGAATGGCAGGCACAGTGTGCCGAGCTACGTGGCGAGGAAGCACCGAGGGCCGAACCATTATCACTGTTGAGACCTCGCTCACGCTGCCCGGCGTGTGGCCATGGCATCGGCGCGCTAGAAAACATCCCTATCCTTAGCTGGCTGGCACTTCGCGGGAAGTGCGCGCACTGCCGCGCGCCCATTTCGGCAAGATATCCGATCATTGAAGCACTGACAGGACTGCTGACGGGATTCGCGGGTGCG
>QKII01000336.1 GCA_003249625.1 Propionivibrio sp.
GCTGAATTGCTCCGTTTCTCTGGATCACACGCACTGTCCGGAGGATGCGGCGAAGCAACATTCGCCACCAGACAATCGCTGCCGACGTTCGATAAACAGCTGCAACCGCGTCCGCCACACCTGCTTCCACTCGTCCTTGGCGCCGGAGACGTGAATGGACGCGTCGGCTTGAGCTGGTGTTTCCAACCGGCAACGAAGATCGAGGCAAAAGGGACGCTCCAATTACGCGGCGCCGCACTCGGCTGGGATCAGGCTCGGTTCCAAGACGTACACGGCACGCTGCAACTCGATGGACTGAACCCGCTACGCGGCCGGATCGACGTCAGGTCACAGAGTGGTCAGTTGGCGACCGGAACATCGCTGACCGACACGAAGGTCGACCTTGCTCTTGGAGAACGTTCGTTGACTGTGCATGCTCTGCATGCCGGTCTGCTCGGCGGAACCTTACACGGAGGACCGCTCACGCTGAACTGGCCACCAACGGGCCAACCCTTGCCGCTGGAAATCCGCGGGATCGATCTGGGGCAACTGCTCGCATTGCCCGACATCAATGGGCTCTCCGGAAGCGGAAAACTGAATGGCGTTCTACCGCTGGTCTATCGGGCGGCCAGCCTGGAAATCCCCGAGGGGCGATTGACGAGTTCCGGCGCCGGCACAATCAACTATGCGCCATCCGCGGCGCTGCCCGACAATCCCGGCTTGCAGGCCTTGCGCAATTTCCACTTTCGTAACCTCGACGTCAGGCTGCACTACGGCGGCAATGGCAACTACCGGCTGCACAACATACTGGAAGGCAACAATCCGGATTTTTACAACGGCTATCCCATCCGTTTCAAGCTCGATATCAATGGCGCGCTGCCAGGACTTTTCCGCGCCGCCCTCTTTTCCGGCGACTTCAACCGACACATTCTGGAACAATTGCGCTCGGGCACACTGGAATAAATTTGTTAATCTTGCGCAAAACTATAGTACGGAGCTCCCCGATGATCAGGACGTTTCCCCTGCTTTCACTCGCTGCCATGGCCCTGCTAATCAGCGCATGTTCCCCGACGGTACGCATTGAGGCGCCCGAAAAACCGATCGAAATCAACATGACCTTGAACATCAAACACGAAATCCTGGTCAAGGTCGAAAAGGATGTTCAGGAATTGTTCGATTCGGACAAGGGACTGTTTTAAGAGTTACGCACACCATATCGAGCAAGGAAACGACATGAAAATTTTGACTAGCACCCGCTTCTTCAGCCTGCTTTTCAGCCTGTTTCTCATGATATCCAGCGCGTTTGCCGCCGATCTCGCGACGGCGAAGAGCCAGGGCTGGATCGGCGAGCAAAACGATGGTTACCTCGGCTTCATCAAAAGCAACGCGCCGGCCGACGTCAAAACGTTGGTGGCTGATGTCAATCGCCAGCGCAAGGCCCAGTTTGCACAGATTGCCGCCAGAAACGGCATCTCTGAATCCGAGGCGGCGAAAATCTTCGCGCGCGAAGCCGCAACGCGAACGGCGTCCGGCAACTACATCCAGAATCCCGCAGGCGCCTGGGTCAGAAAATGATTCCGGAGCTGGCCTGCTCAGGCCAGCCGACCTTCCCGATAGTCCGCGAGCGCCTGATAGACCTCCTGCTCGCTATTCATAACGAACGGCCCGTATTGAACGATAGGTTCGCCCAGCGGCTGGCCGGCGATCAGCAAAACCCGTGCGTCTGAATCCACCTGGATCGCCACCCCGTCCGTCTCCGGATCGTTCGTCAGGATGGCCATGCGCTGCGACGGAACGACCGTACCGGCGACGCTGATTTCACCGCGATACACGTAGAGAAAAACGTTTTGTCCGGCCGGCAACGACTGCCCAAACCTCCCGCCGGCGGGAAGATGAATGTCGAGATACAACGGCGTGGTTGCTTCACGCGTCACTGCCCCGGTTACGCCATGGCTCTCGCCGGCAATCACCGTCACCGCAACGCCAGTATCGGTAACAAAGCGCGGCAAATCGGCAGCCGAAAAATCGCGATACCACGGAGTGCACAGCTTGTCGCGCGCCGGCAAGTTGAGCCAGAGCTGAAACCCCTCCATTACCCCGGATTCCTGCTGAGGAATCTCCGAGTGGATGACACCCCGCCCAGCCGTCATCCACTGCACGCCACCGCTTTCGAGCACGCCTTCATGACCCGCGCTATCGCGGTGACGCATACGCCCGGCGAGCATATAAGTGATGGTTTCGAAACCGCGATGCGGATGATCGGGAAATCCGGCGATGTACTCATCCGGGTTGTCGCTGCCGAATGCGTCAAGCATGAGGAACGGATCGAGGCGCTTTTGCAGCCCCTGGGCCAGCACACGGGTCAGTTTGACGCCGGCGCCGTCCGAGGTGGCCTTGCCTGCAATCAGTTGCTCGACCTTCCTTGAACGCAAGATCGTTTCGGATTGTCTCGATGCGTTCATGATCTTCCTCCGGTTACGCCACCGCCGCAGCAATATCCGCCGCTGCCTCGGAAAACCCCTTTTCCGCCGCCTCTGGCCCCATGTTCAGCCCTTCGGCATAGATGAAGCTCACATCGGTGATGCCGAGGAAGCCGAGGACGGTGCGCAGGTAGGGCACCTGCGTATCGAACGGGGTATCGCGGTAGCGTCCGCCACGAGCCAGGGCAACATAGACCGTCTTGCCCTTGAGCAGTCCCTCCGGACCCTTCTCCGTATAGCGGAAAGTAACGCCGGCACGTGCGATCGCGTCGATCCAGCTCTTGAACTGTACCGGTACGCCGAGGTTGTACATCGGTATGCCCAGCACGATCACGTCGGCCGCCTGGACCTCGGCAATCAGCGCATCGTCGAGTGCCACACGTGCCGCCTGCTCCGGGGTCCGCTGGTCAGCAGGCGTAAACAGGGCGCCCAGAGCGCTCTCATCGAGAATCGGGTGCGGGTCGGTAGCCAGGTTGCGCAACACAAGAGTCGCAGTCGGATTCGACTCTTTCAGTTTGGTGACGATACTGTCGGCGACGCGGGTCGAATTGGCGCCGTTACGGGCGCTGGAATTGATTTGCAGGATGTTCATTCGGCTCTCCTTTGGTTTGCGATGGCGATGACCAAACTTTATTCCTGCTAAAAACGAACCGGAAGACCGCTATTCGGATAACATTGTTCCACTTATGGAACAATTAGACCCCAACGACCTGCTGATCTTTGCCCGCGTTGCCGAACTTGGCAGTTTCAGTCGTGCCGCCGAACACATTGGACTGCCGAAATCGACCGTATCGCGGCGCATCACGCTGCTGGAAGAGCGTCTCGGCGAACGGCTGATGCTGCGTACGACACGCCGGCTGACATTGACCGAGTTCGGTCTGCAGTTGCTCGAACATGCCCGGCAAGTAGCTGCAGAGGTCGATGCGGTCAAGGCGCTCTCCGAATACCGCCAGGCGCGCCCGAGCGGGCGATTGCGCGTCTCGATGCCAAGCGACTTCGCGACGTTCTTGTTGCCTGACATGCTTGCCGCTTTCGTTACGCTGCATCCGGAAGTCTCGCTCGAACTCGACCTCTCGCCGCGCCGCGTCGATCTGCTCGGGGAAAATTTCGATCTCGCAATCCGCATGGGAGAGTTGCCCGACGATGCACTCCTCGCTGCACGCAAACTCGCCGATTTTGACGCCGGACTCTACGCGGCACCGTCCTACCTCGCTGATCATGGTGATCCGCAAACGCCCTCCGACCTTGCCCGACACCGCTCCTTGCGTTTGCTCGGACGTCACGGCGAGCCGATCAACTGGCGACTCCTGCACGATAACAACGTTTGGGAAGGCCTGCCCCCGGGTTCCGCCACCGCCAACTCGCCTGAATTGCTGATCCGCCTTGCCATCGCCGGCGCCGGAATTGCCTCGGCGCCCACAATCTTCGCACACCCCAGCGTCCGCAGCGGTCTTCTGCGCCGTGTTCTCCCGACCTGGACTCCACCGTCACATACCGCCTGGGCAGTCTTTCCGGGCCGGCGGTTGATGCCGGCAAAAACCCGGGCATTCATCGAGATGCTGCTTGCCGCAATGACTTGATGCGGCGCGCCAATTACGCCTATTACCAAAGGCAGGTTTTTTCGTTCTGACGTGAATTACGTCACGCAACATCAACCTCCCGGATGCTACCTTGCATTGGCGTACCGGATACCCGCTTTGACGTGGTTCTTGGAGGCACAAGGAGTTGCAAAACATTCCGTCATTACGGAATTCATTACGAGGATATACATGTTTCTTTTCGACGAAAAACGCCAGCGCTCAGAGCGGAGAACCAAAGATGATGGTCCCCCGGCGGGTTGCCGTGAACGTCGAATCGCTGGCGACCGCCGACAAACTGTC
This sequence comes from Propionivibrio sp., assembly GCA_003249625.1. Next base: position 4,340 of record QKII01000336.1, read on the forward strand.
ATTGCCGAAATTTCCCTGCAGGAATGGACCCGATATTTCCTCAAGTTCCAGGAAATGGCGCTGCCCAAGCATCACCTGCAGGACAACGCGGCCAACGCTCCCGCAACGAAGATCAAAACAACGGCCTGACACAAAACGGCATCACACAACCGGCGGCGGCATTGCCGCCGCCCGTCCTGTCACCCTGTCAGTTCTACCCCGCTTCACCCGTACGCATATCATTCCAGTTCATCGGCGAAATGCCATGCTGCCGGGAAAGACGCGTCGCGAGTTCCTCGAACTCCACCCGCATATTCTCCTGTTTGTACAATTCCAACAGGCGCATCGACGTTTTGAACGAATTGGCCGGATGCGCATCAACAAAGCTCTTGAGCAGATCAATGGCACTCTGTGTCTGACCATAAGCCAGCATGATGTCGGCCATCTCCACTGGGCGTTCAACTTCCTCAGGCCCATCACCCGGGCGTGGTGAAGAATTTCCCGGGGCGACAACCGAAGTTTCCGCTGGCTTCGGCTGTTGCTTCGGATTCACCATCTGCGGCTTGGGCATTCGGGTGCTGCCATCCCCACTGCCAATCATTTCCTCGACCGCATTGATCTGCTGCGTATCCGACGAAGCCGGTGTGCGCCTGGCCCGACGGTAAAGAAGCGTACCCAACCCAACACCAAAACCCAAAACGCCCAGCAGAAGCAAGCCGACATCCAACCCATCCGCGGTATCGGCGACCGGGGCGGCAACTGGCTCCGGTTGCGCGACGACTGGGGACTCTACGGCTTTCTCGCCGGATTTCTCGCTCTCGGCCGGGCCATTCTTATCGGATGACGCAGCAGCGGCCGTCGCGCCATCGGAAGGCACGGGGTCCGCCTTCTTCTCGCCCTCCAGATTGGCGAGATTAATGCGCGCGACATTCAACTCAACGGAGATGAGGCGCGTCTCCAATTCTGCCAGCAACGTTTGAACGGCGGGCGGCGGCGAAGGATACTGGTCGCGCAACGACTTCATCTGGGCACGCACGCTGATGATCTGTTGCTCGACGCCACTGATCCTCGCGCTGATTTCGGCACCGACCTGAGCCGGAGAAAGATCGGTTGCCTGTTGGGGCAACAGGGGTTCGTTGGAAGAAAGTACCAGTCGATCGCTCGCCTCCGCGGCTTTTGCCGGTGCCGACGTCGCGGGTTTCGGCGCAGGTACCTTCTCCGGCACAGCGGCACGCACGACATTCTGGCGTTTGGGCGGAGGCGGTGGGTAGTTGAGATCGACGCCCTCCGGCAGTAACTCATCCCCCGTCGCCGAGCTTAGCCAATCCGGGTTGAGCGCGACCATCTGGCCGACGAACCGCTTCTGAGCCACCTTGCTGCGCGGGTACAAGCGGCGCGCCATGTCCTTCGCGGTTTCCCCGGGCAGCGCCGTACGGGCCGAACTAACCAGTTTCTGGCGCGGCTTGTCCTCGCTTGCACGGATCGGCGCAGCGGGCTTCGCGATAGAAGGACTGCTCTCACGGCGAACCACCGGCAGGCTTGCGATTCGCTCCTTTTGCGGCGAGAGCAAGGCAACGAAATGGCGGGTAAGGTAAGTTCCGCACCCAGTGTAGATTGCCAATTGCACAATTGGATCAGAGACCTGCCGCCGCGTACTGATCAGCAGGCGAGGCGGATTCGCCTCGAAGGCGATATGCGCGTTATCCAGCCACGGGGCGTCGGATATGGCTTCCGGTGAGCTCGTCGCCAGATGAAAACATCCCTGGGAAATCGATTCCGTCGCATTGACGACTGGAATTTCCGCTCTGAATCGTTCGCCGAGCGAACTGAGGACCCGAAGCTCGCCGAGTCCGGCTGCATTCGCCGAGAATGGCAATGTGAAGCAAAAAGCAAGTATTAGCAATCGGTGACCTGGTACGCGCATGGCGAAACTCTCCCTCGAAACACTCGAACTTTATCGCACTGAGTTCAATGGACTCTGTGAACTATTCCCCTTTTCTTGCTTCAACACTGCCACATTTTTCTCTGGGCAATGCCAAGTTATCGCGCTCGTCTTGTGTTTCTTCTATCTGCCTTTCGGCATAGTTACAACACCTTTCGCCAGCGCAACACCCATTCGAGCCAGCGCGCGACGCAGGGCGGTGACCACGGCTTCGTGACCACTCCCCGGTATTGGCTCATCGATCGTCGCACGGCCGAGTGCCGCCACATCGCCCGAGACGGGGCGAATCGACCAGGCCGCTTCAAGCTGGATACTCTCCCCGGCCACCGCGTCGATTCGCTCGATCGTCACCTGAACACGCAAATCCGGTTTTGCACCGGCAAAATCGTCACGCAGCCAGATATCCGGGCTACCGAGCAGACGTCGCAGGTCCCGCGCGACGACACGGGGCACTTCGCTTTTGAGTGGGGCCGCCCAGCGGTCGAACTCACTGATTACGACCTCGTTTGCCGATTTCGCAAGCACGATCTGTGGCCGATCCCACAACTCGGGGATACGCACCGAGACGAGTTCGATGCGCCGAAACTGCGCGTTCGTTGCAATGGAATCGTCAGTCACCGACTCGGAGCCGAGGGTGTAGAGGCGTGACGGCGGCGTAGTGCCACAGCCAGCGAGCAGAATGGAGCCGAGCATCATTGCCGGTAGAACCTTCTTCATGAATCATTCCTCCCTGGCCTTGCCCCGGATCAGGGACTCGGGATAGCGTGACTGGTATTCAAGGACAGCACGCGCCTCTGCCGCGGCTCGCGACACTTCGCGCAGTGTGTCGCGCAGATCCTGCTGCAGCATGGAATCGTCGGCCAGTTGCCGTTCAACGCTCTTAAGCGTGCCGTCAAGCGACTTGATCGCGTCGCGCACGTCCTCGGATATCTTGTCCAGCGGCAAGGCATCGAGCTTCTTGACGAGATCGCCAACCACCAGAATCAGATCGGCGGCCTGTTGCTCGAATTTTACCAGCGAGCCCGGAATCGTAGGCAGAATCGGTGGATTGCTGTCCCAGGCCACAGCCGCACGCGGCGCGTCCTTGAAGTAGTCGAGCGAAATCAGCAATTGCCCGGAAACAAGACTGCCAGTGCGCAATTGCCCGCGCAGGCCGCCGCCCACGAGAATATCCAGCCCTTCGCGGACGGACTTCACCGTTTTCCCCTTGCGGATGTTGATCTTGCCCAGGCGGTTGGGATACAGCTCCATGTCGACGGCCATCTTGATGATGCCGTTTTTGCTGTCGATTTCACCACCAAGATTCGTCACCTTGCCGACCTCGAAGCCACGGAAATCGACCGGCGCGCCGACGGCCAGGCCACGGATCGACTCGTCGAAGAGCATGCGCACCTGGATCACCTCGGTATCCTCGACCGCCATCGCCTGCGCCTTGCGCTCGAACAGCCGGAAAACCGCGTCGGCACCGACCGGCTGTGCCGCCGCGGCGTCGCCGCGCGTCTCGAAGGCGATGCCGCCCGACAGCAGGGCGTTGAACGACTGCGTATCGACACGGACACCTCCTGCGCTGAGCTCGACGTCGATGCCGCTCGCCTCCCAAAAGCGGGTCTCCGAATTAACGAACTTGTCGTATGGCGCCCGGACGAAGACCTGAATATTGACGCCCTTCCCTTCCCGGTCCATCGCGTAGCTGACGACCTGCCCGACGGCCACCCGGCGGTAGTAGATCTGCGTTCCCGTATCGAGCGACCCGAGCTGGCTTGCGCGCAGCAGGTAATGACTGCCCGGCTCGGTAAAGGCCACGATCGGCGCGCGATCGAGCCCCTGAAACTCGCGCTTTTCAACATCCGACTTGCCGACGTCCATGCCGATGAAAGCGCCGGAAAAAAGCGTTCCCAGCCCCTCGATGTTGGTCCCGCTGACGCGTGGACGCTCGACCCAGAAACGCGCATCCTCGACCAGCAGCGACTCCGCCGACTTGGCCATGCGGATCACGACTCGAACGTTCTGCAGGTCACTGGAAAGTTCCACCCGCTCGACTGTGCCGATCTCAACGTTCTTGAGACGAACCTTGGTCTTACCCGGCTCGATCCCGTCGGCGGTCCTGAACGTTATCTCGATGTCGGGCCCACGCTGCATCGCCGTGCGCATTACCAACCCGACGCCAACCAGGAGAGCGATCAGCGGTACCAGCCAAACCAGCGACCAGCGGGTTTTCCGCCGCTCGACAAGGGCCGCCGGAATTTCGTCCGGCGGGATCTCGGAAAAATCAACCACGTATCTCTCCTCTTGAATGACGTTGTTCCAGCGGATCCCACAACAGCCGGGGATCGAAGGACATCGCGGCGAACATCGTGATGACCACCACCGCGGCGAAGGCGATGGCACCAGGACCGGGGTCGATCGACGCCAGCGACGAAAACTGCACCAGTTGCGCCAGGAGCGCCACGACAAAGATATCGAGCATCGACCATTTGCCGACGAATTCGACCATCCGGAATAACCGCGTGCGCTGCAGCGGCTCCCAGCGCATCCGCCGCTGCGCCGAATAGGTGAGAAACGTCAGCGCCAGCAGCTTGGCGAGCGGCACGAAGATGCTCGCCGTAAAGATGACGATTGCCAGGTCGTAGGCGCCGTCGTGCCAGAAATAGGTGACGCCGCTCATGATCGTGTCGGCCTGCACGCCGAACAGCGAGCGTGTGACGGTGATCGGCAGGAGATTCGCCGGAATCAGCAGGATGTAGCCGGCGATCAGCAGTGCCCATGTCCGCACGAGGCTATCCGCCTTGCGCCGGTGCAAGGCGGCACCGCACCGTGGACAGTGCTTGCGTTGCGTATCGTCTTCGCCCGGCCAGTGGCTGAGCAGCCCGCAAGCCGGGCAGCAGACCAATCCGCGCGACAAGGCGGACAAACGCCGTTGTCCAGCAGTTCGATCGCGAGATGCGACCGGCGGAATATCCTTTTGCAACAGATCCGCGTAACACGCCCAGACGGAATGCAGATCGTAGGAGGTCGCCGACAAGACCGAGGCCAGCATCAACGCGAGAAACGCCCAGAGTCCGTAGCCCGGCGACACCTCCGCAAGGTGCGACAGCTTCACCATGGCCACGATGATGGCCAGCATGAACACATCGAACATCAGCCAATGAGATGCCACTGCCATAAGCCTCATCAGCCGGGTGAAATGCGGAACGACACGCCCGAAGCGCAGCGGCAGAAGGATGCCAACCTGCAGCAGGAACAGTAACGTCGGCGCAACGATCAGCACGCCGACGACCAGCGCCGCCACGCCCGACTGCCCGGCCCGCGACAAGGCAAGCGCGCCGGAGATCAGGGACGTCTCGGTGTG
>QKII01000377.1 GCA_003249625.1 Propionivibrio sp.
CCCCCCACTTTTTTCGCTTCGACCCATCAAGTCCGGCAGGCTGCTAAAATTTCGCGCTTCGTTAATCAGCAAACGGCAAGGAATTTGCCGCCCCTCGTGTGGAGATTTTTCCGATGTACCAGTCCGCCCTGCTCCAGGATTTGCACGCCCGTGGCCTGATTGCCCAGGTCACCGATGCCGCTGCGCTTGATGAATTGCTGGCCAAGGAGTCGGTGACGCTGTATTGCGGCTTCGACCCGACCGCCGACAGCCTGCATCTGGGACATCTGGTGCCGGTGCTGCTGCTCAGGCGCTTCCAGCTGGCGGGACACAAGCCGATCGCACTGGTCGGTGGTGCGACCGGGATGATCGGCGACCCGAGCTTCAAGGCGACGGAACGGAAGCTGAATACGCCTGACGTCATTGCAGGGTGGGTCGGGAAGATCCGCGGGCAGGTCGAACCCTTCCTTGCGTTCGAGGGTGATAACGCCGCGATCATGGCCAACAACTACGACTGGTTCGGCTCGATGAACTGTCTGGAGTTCATGCGCGACATCGGCAAGCACTTCTCGGTCAACGCGATGATCAAGAAGGAGTCCGTGCAGCAACGTTTGCAGCGTGAAGATCAAGGGATCTCCTACACCGAGTTTTCCTACAGCCTGCTGCAAGGCTATGACTTCGCCGAACTCAACCGACGCCACGGCTGCATCCTGCAGATCGGCGGTTCCGACCAGTGGGGCAATATCGTGGCCGGCACGGACCTGACGCGCCGCCTTAACCAGAACCACGTCTTCGGCCTGACCCTGCCGCTGGTCACCAAGGCCGACGGCACCAAGTTCGGCAAGACCGAGTCAGGCGCCATCTGGCTCGACGCGAAGAAAACCTCGCCGTACGCCTTCTACCAGTTCTGGCTGAACACGGCGGACGCCGACGTCTACAAGTTCCTGCGCTACTTCACCTTCCTTTCCGTAGCCGAACTTGATGCGATCGAAGCAGCCGACAAGGCCAGCGGTCAGAAGCCTGAAGCGCAGCGCATCCTTGCCGAGCAGGCGACTGAACTCGTCCATGGCAAGGCCGCGCTGGAAGCCGCGCAGCGCATCAGTCACAGCCTCTTCTCCGGCAGTCTGGACGCGCTGACCGAATCGGACTTCGAGCAACTGGCGCAGGATGGGGTGCCAGGCGTTGCGCTGGAGAAATCGACCACCGGGCTGATCGACGTACTGGTCTCAGCGGGCCTCGCCAAGTCGAAGAGCGAGGCACGCGGTTTCCTGCAGAGCGGCAGCGTGGCGGTCAACGGGCAGAAGGCTGACGCGCTCGACTTCCAGATTGGCGATGCGGAGCGCCGCTTCGGCCGTTTCACCTTGCTCCGGCGTGGCAAGAAAAACTATGCGATGGTTCGTTGGATCTGATCCTTTCCGTTGACACATCTGCTCTCCGACACGATCATTTGGCCATGAACCGCCTTCCTCTCGCTTCCCGACGCACGCTTGCCGCTCGACGCCGCAACGGCGCGTCGTGGCACGTCGGGAGGGAGTCCTCATAGCGTCAGACTGACTTTTCAGCATTCCTTTTCCAAACAGGCCACGGCTTATCCCGTGGCCTGTTTTTTTTGTCGTCAATCAAACCGAGGAGAGTAATGTGAATACCTTCGCCCCGAACCGGCTCATCGACAGCCTGATGCCCATTGCCTCGCGCCCGGACGTGGTCTTCGAGCGCGGTGAGGGGGCTTACCTTTTCGACGGCGCTGGGCGACGTTACCTGGACTGGGTGCAGGGATGGGCGGTCAATTGCTTGGGGCATGCGCCGAAGGTAGTGGTAGATGCGCTCGTACGACAGGCTGCGAAGCTAATCAATCCGAGCCCCGCCTTCTACAACCGTCCGGCAATGGAATTGGCTGCGCTGCTGACCGAACGCAGCTGTTTCGACCATGTCTTCTTCGTTAGTTCTGGAGCGGAAGCCAACGAGGGCGCGATCAAGCTCGCGCGCAAATGGGGGCAACTGCAGAAGGGGGGCGCGCACGAGATTGTCACCTTTGCCAATGCGTTCCATGGGCGCACGCTGGCCACGATGTCGGCGAGCGGCAAGGTCGGCTGGGATACGTTGTTCGCGCCGCAGGTGCCTGGCTTTCCGAAAGCGATCCTGAACGATCTCGCTTCGGTCGAACGTCTGATCGGGCCGCAGACGGTCGCTGTCATGCTCGAGCCGGTGCAGGGAGAGGCCGGTGTAATTCCCGCCTCCAACGACTTCATGCAGGCGTTACGCCGGCTGTGCGATCAGGAAAAGCTGCTGCTTATCGTCGACGAGGTGCAGACCGGTTGTGGTCGCACCGGGACACTGTTCGCCTATGAGCAGTACGACGTCGAGCCAGACATCATGACCTTGGGTAAGGGGATCGGCGGTGGCGTGCCGCTCGCCGCGTTGCTGGCGAAGAAATCGTGCTCGTGCTTTGCGCCGGGGGACCAAGGCGGGACTTACTGCGGCAACGCTGCTGGTCTGGCCGTACTCGAAACACTGGTTGCCGGCGCCTTTTTATCCAGAGTGCAGGATATCGGCAAGCAGTTTGCCGACGGCCTGCGTCAACTATCAGACGAATTAGGATTGGGTGAAGTACGCGGGTGCGGGATGCTGCTGGCACTGGAATTGGGGGGCAACTTCGCTCCGGAAGTGGTTGCTCGTGCACGGGACATCGGGTTGCTGATCAACGCTCCCCGCCAGCACTGCCTGCGCTTTATGCCCGCGCTTGGCACGACAACCGACGAACTTCAGGAGGGGCTGGCCCTCCTGCGTCAGGTACTCGCTGCTGGCTTGCCGATGGCTTAGACGCGCGGCCGTCGCTTGACCGCGTAGCCGGCGTAGCCTTGGCAGGTCGGCATCATCTCTATCTGCACAATGTTGATATGTGCCGGCTGCGTGGCAATCCAGTAAGCCGTTTCGGCGATGTTTTCCGCCGTCAGCGGTTCGGTACCCTCGTAGACCTTCGCTGCGGCGTCGCTGTTGCCGCGATAGCGGACCAGCGAGAACTCACTGCCGTTGCACAGCCCGGGGGCGATGTTGCTGGCGCGTACTCCCGTGCCGACGAGGTCGGCGCGCAGGTTGCGCGTGAATTGCTCGACAAAGGCCTTGGTGGCGCCATAGACGTTGCCGCCCGGATAGGCGGTGTTTCCAGCCACCGAACCGATGTTGATGATCAAGCCGGCATCGCGCGCGACCATGTCGGGCAGGATGGCGTGGGTGACGGTGACGAGGCCCTTGGCGTTGGTGTCGATCATCGTCGTCCACTCGTCGAGCGAACATTGTTGTGCCGGCTCTGTCCCGAGGGCCAGACCGGCGTTGTTGACCAGCACGTCGATCGGTGTCCATTCGATCGGCAGTTGAGTCAACGCCTGGGTGACCGATGCGCGGTCGGTGACGTCCATCGACACAGGCAGCAGGTTGGCGCCGAGTTCCTGGCGCAGCGCTTCGAGCCGCTCTGTGCGGCGTGCCGCGGCGATGACGCGGTGGCCGTTGGCGACGAACTTGCGCGCCATGGCCTCGCCAAAACCGGAACTGGCACCGGTGATCAGTACGTTCATTTCATTTCTCCTTTTCGTTGATCGATCGGTAAGGCAAGAGTGGCTCCGCGGTTCAGACTCCGCGCATCTTGCTCATCGCCAGGTTGGCGGCGGCGGTGCGGGTCTCCACTCCGAGTTTCTCGAAAACGTGTTCAAGGTGCTTGTTGACCGTGCGCGGGCTGCTGCCGAGGATGTCGCCAATGTCCTTGTTGGTCTTGCCGAGGGTGACCCAGTAGAGCACCTCGGCTTCGCGTTGGGTCAGACGGAATGCGGCGATGAGCGACTCGATCGCCGATGCGTCGTTTTCCTCGCGCAGCACGACCAGCCATTCTTCCTCGCCGGTCTGGTCATGGAACGAAGCGAGCAGGCGGCGGTTGCCGTCGGCCACCAACAGCGCGTTCGGTTCGCGCCTGTCATGTCGGGCGATGATCGCCTGTTCGATCCATTCGAGCAGGCGCGGCGGTGTTTCTTTCTCCCCGTAGGCGAAATAGTCGTTGAGCAGCTTGCGCGCCAATACCGTTTGCCACACCAGCTTGCCGTCGGACGCGCGGACGGCGACGGTAGCCTGGCCGAAGGCATCCAGCGCTGTGCGCGCCTGACGCATCTGGCGGGCATTCTGTACATGTGCGGCGATACGGGCGAGAACTTCGGCGGGCCGGATTGGTTTGGTAACGTAGTCGGCGCCGCCGGCGGCGAATGCCGCGACAACGTGTTCGGTCTCGGTCAGGCCAGTCATGAAAACGATCGGGATGTGGTGCGTGGTGAAGTCGGCTTTCAGCCGGCGGGCGACCTCGAAGCCGTCCATCCCCGGCATCATCGCGTCGAGCAGGATTACATCGGGCAGACTCTGGCGTGCGCGCTGAAGCGCAGATTCGCCGTTGGTCGCGACGAGCACCGTGTAGCCGGTTTCGTCGAGTGCGTCGTGCAGAAGCGAGAGGTTCTCGGGGATGTCGTCCACGATCAGGACGATGTCGGAAATGTCTCGTTCGGGCAGGTCAGGAGGCATCGCGGGCCTTTCTCAGTATCTCCTTCATGGCGTCGAACTGGAACTGCCGCGCCAGGTTGCGCAGGATGATAACGAACTCGCCGCTAGCCGGCGAGGTGCGTTCGATCTCGCCGAGCTTGTTGAGGATGCCCCGTACGTACCCGAGGTCGATCAGTTCGTCGAGCGCCTGAAGTTCTTCCTTGCCGGGTGGAATCACTGCGGCGGGCGTTGCGGGCGCGGGCCTTTCAGGGGCGCGGTCGGCATGCACCCAGGTCAGGTTCAGCTTGTGGCCGATCCAGTCGAGCAGTTCGTCTACGCGTAGCGGCTTGACGATGAAATCCTCGTCGGCGATGCCCACGTCGTTTTCCTGTCCTTTCTCGAAGGCGTTGGCCGAAATAATGGCGATCTGCGCATCTGTCAGTTCCTGTTCGCGCAGTTGCCGGATCGTTTCCCAGCCGTCCATGCCGGGCATGGCGAGATCCATGAAGATCAGGTGCGGGGCAAAGGTCGGGACGATCTGCAGGCATTCCTCGCCGCTGGCCGCCTGTTCGACCTGGAAGCCGAGGGGGTCGAGGACGCTCTGCAGCATGTCGCGATCGTCCTTCTCGTTGTCGACAACCAGAACGCGGCGGCGGATGCCGACGTAGCCGATGCGTGCCGCACGTGGCAGTTCGCGCTCGGCCTGAACGGCATGCACCTGGGGCAGGAACAGGCGCATGCGGAAAACGCTGCCCTCGCCGGAGGTGCTGCTGACCGTCATCTCGCCGCCCATCAGCGTGGTCAGCATGCGTGCCACCGTTAGCCCGACGCCGCTGCCACTGGCCTGTGCCGTGCGTCCACGCACGAACGGCTCGAAGATGCGCTCGCGCTCGTCCTCGGGAATGCCCGGTCCGGTGTCGCGAACCTCGAAGCTGGCGACGTCGTGGCGGAATTCGACGTGGAAGGTCACCCGGCCGGAGACGGTGAACTTCACCGCATTGCCGAGCACGTTGATCAGAATCTGACGCAGGCGGCGCGGATCGGCGCGCACGACGGCGGGCATCTCGCCGACCGGGTCATAGTGGAAGCCGATCCCCTTGTTGCGTGCCTGCAACTCGAACATGCCGACGATCTGCTGCAGGAACTCGGGGAAGTCGAACGGCTTGGATTCCAGTGTCATCTTGCCGCTCTCGATGCGGGCGATGTCCAGCGTGCCTTCGATGACCGAGAGCAGGTGATCGCCGCTCTTGCGGATCACACTGACGGCCTGCCGCCGGTTGGGCGGGATCGCCTCATCGTGGTCGAGGATCTGGGCGTAGCCGAGGATGCTGTTCAACGGCGTGCGCAATTCGTGGCTGATCGCCGAGATGTAGCGGCTTTTGGCGAGATTGGCTTGGTCGGCGGCGAGCTTGGCTTTCTGCAATTGCTCGTCGGTGCGTTGGTGCGAGGCGATTTCCTGCATCAGCAGGTGCGTTTGGCGGTTCGATTCCTCCTGCGCGACCTGTCGGCTCTTGTGCGCCAGCACCATCCACCAGGCGCCGATGCCGGCGAAGAGCAGCAGTGCAGAGAAGGTCTTGATGAACACCTGTTGCAGGTGCGGTAGCAGCGTTGCCTGTGCCTCCCCCAGTGCCAGCACCTCGTGTGTATACAACAGACCAAGCAGTCCGGCGAGCAGCGGCACGAGGCCGGCCATAAGCAGCAGGTAGTGAACGAGGCCGGTGTCGAGGTAGGGGGTCACCGATGCCGGCAACAGACGTTCGAGCAGGTTCCGCCACTGGCCAGCGAGGTTGGAACCGGGTTTGCACAGGTCGTCGCAGCGCGCATCGAGCGAGCAGCACAACGAGCAGATCTGTCCGGAATAGGCCGGGCAGTGCGCGGTGTCCTCCGCCTCGTAGTCGCGTTCGCAAATGCAGCAGCGCTGTTTTCCGGCGGCGACCTGATCCTGCCGAACGAGGTAATAGCGGCCGTCGGTCCACCAGGCGAGCAGCGGCGAGGCGACGAAGGCGCTGAGTAGCGCGATGAAGCTGGCGTAGGGTTGCAGCGAGTCGCCGAGCAGGCCGGTAAACGCGGCAATCGAGAGTAGCGAGGCGATGCCCATCGCGCCGACACCGACCGGATTGATGTCGTACAGGTGGCTGCGCTTGAACTCGATCCCGGGCGGTGAGAGACCGAGCGGCTTGTTGATGACCAGGTCGGCGACGACGGCGGCCATCCAGGATATGGCGATGTTCGAATACAAGCCGAGCACCTGACCGAGTGCCTGGAAGACGTCCAGTTCCATCAGCAGCAGGGCGATCAGCGTGTTGAAGACCACCCAGACGACGCGGCCGGGGTGGCTGTGCGTCAGTCGGGCGAAGAAGTTCGACCAGGCCAGCGAACCGGCGTAGGCGTTGGTGACGTTGATCTTCAGCTGCGATATGACGACGAAGAGAACGGTCGCACCGATCGCCAGCGTTGAATTGGAGAACACGTGCGAGAAGCCGATCAGGTACATCTGGTTGGGGTCGACCGCCTTTTCGACCGGCACCGAATTGCGTAGCGTGAGGTAAGCGAGCAGTGCACCGCCGAGCATCTTGGCGATGCCGGGGAGAATCCAGCCAGGGCCGCCGAGGAGAGTGGCCAGCCACCAGCGCCGGGCGTTTTCCGGGGTGCGCTCGGGCATGAAACGCAGGTAATCGGCCTGCTCGCCCATTTGCGTAACGAGAGCGATGCCGACCGTCAGCGCGGCACCGAACAGCGGCATGGAGAAGCTGCCGCCGTTGCCGTCGGCGCCGGCGTACCGAGCGAGTTCGCTCAGTACCTGCGGCTCTTCAGCGAGCAGAAAAGCGAACGGCAGAATCAGCAGGATCAGCCACAATGGTCGCGTCCATGCCTGCAATCGGCTGATCACGGTTACGCCGTGGGTGACCAGCGGGATGACGACCAGCGCGCAGATCAGGTAGCCCCATGCCGGCGGAATGCCGAACCCGAGCTCCAGCGCATAGGCCATGATCGCCGCTTCCAAGGCGAAGAAAATGAAGGTGAACGAGGCGTAGATCAGTGAGGTGATCGTCGAACCGATGTAGCCGAAGCCGGCACCGCGTGTCAGCAGGTCCATGTCCAGTCCGTGCCGTGCCGCCGCATGGCTGATCGGCAAACCGATCAGGAAGATGATCAGGCCGGTGGCGAGAATTGCCCATAAGGCGTTGATGAAACCGCCTCCCACCAGCATCGTTGCGCCGACGGCTTCCAGGACCAGGAACGACGAGGCGCCGCCGAACGCCGTGTCGGCTACGCGCATTTCCGACCATTTGCGGAAGCTGTGCGGCGTGAAGCGCAATGCGTAGTCTTCCAGCGTCTCGTTGGCGACCCAGGTGTTGTAGTCGCGACGGATCTTGACAACGCGTTGCAGCGGTTCGGCGGGCGAGTCGGTCGGGGAACTGGGCGTAGGCATGGCTTATGTTGTCGCTTCCAACGGGTCTTCCTGCGTATTCTCCACGCTCTCGTCTTCCCTCTGCTGCAGTGCCCACATCTGGGTGTAACGTCCGTTCGCCGCAATCAGTTCGGCGTGCGTGCCGCGTTCGACAATCCGGCCGGCGTCCATGACCAGGATGCTGTCGGCGTTCATCACCGTCGATAGCCGGTGGGCGATCACCAGCGTGGTTCGGCCCACGGAGGCGCTTTCGATGCTGGCCTGGATCGCCTGTTCGGTTTTCGAGTCGAGTGAGGAGGTCGCCTCGTCGAATACGAGCAGCGGAGGGTTCTTGAGCAGGGCGCGGGCGATGGCGACGCGCTGCTTCTCCCCGCCGGAGAGCTTGAGCCCGCGTTCGCCGACGCGGGTGTCGAACCCTTGCGGCAACAGCTTGATGAAGTCGGTGAGCCGGGCGGCCTCTGCGGCGGCGATGACTTCCTCACGAGAGGCGTCAGGGCGGCCGTACTGGATGTTGTAGAAAATCGTGTCGTTGAACAGGATCGTGTCCTGCGGCACGATGGCGATCGCCGCGCGCAGACTCGCCTGCGTGAGCATCCGCAGGTCATGTCCGTTGATGCGGATGGCGCCGCGATTGACATCGTAGAAGCGGTAGAGCAGGCGGGCCAGCGTCGATTTTCCCGAGCCGGATTCGCCGACGACGGCCACGGTCGCTCCGGCTGGTATGGAAAATTCCACGCCATGCAGGATCGGGCGCTTGCCGTCGTAAGAGAAATCGACTTCGTCAAACTGCACTTCAATCGTCCGGGGAATCAGCGCGACGGCATCCGGCGCATCGGCGATCTCCCGGTGCACGTTGAGCAGGCCGAACATCCGCTCGATGTCGGCCAGCGCCTGGCGGATTTCGCGATATACCACGCCGAGGAAATTCAGTGGCATGTACAGCTGGACGAGCAGGGCGTTGACCAGCACCAAATCGCCGAGGGTCATCGTGCCCTGGTTTACGCCGGCGGTTGCGCGCCACATCATCGCCGTGACCGCCGCCGCAATGATGACCTGCTGCCCCATGTTGAGCCAGGAAAGCGATACCTGGCTCTGCGTCGCCGCATCCTCCCATTCGCACAGATGGGCGTCATAGCGCCGTGCCTCGTGCTCCTCGTTGTTGAAGTACTTGACCGTCTCGTAGTTGAGCAGGCTGTCGATGGCGTCGGTGTTGGCCGCCGAATCAGCCTGGTTGGCGCGCCGCCGGATGCCGATACGCCAGTTGCTGATGAGTACCGTGAAGACGATGTACGCCGAGAGCGACAACACGGTGATCAGGACAAAACCACTGTCGTATTTTGTCGCCAGAATGCCGATCACCAGCCCGATCTCCACCAGCGTAGGCAGGATCGAATAGAGCGTGTAGGTGATCAGGCTTGAAATCGATCGGTTCCCACGCTCCATGTCGCGCGAGATGCCCCCAGTCTGCCGTTCGAGATGGAAGCGCAGTGAGAGCGCATGCAGGTGCCTGAAAACTTCCAGCGATACGCGCCGTACAGCCTCCTGGGTGACCCTCGCGAAAAGGATCTCGCGCAGTTCGGTAAACAGCGAGTTCCCGAACTTCAGGATGCCGTAGAGAACGAGCAGCAGGATAGGAAATCCGAGCGCTCGTTGCGGCTCCGAGAGGTCGTCGATCATCGACTTGAAGACCATCGGGACGGATACGTTGGCCAGCTTGGCCGCGACGAGGCAGGCGAAGGAAAACAGCACGCGCCACTTGTGCTGCCAGAGGTAGGGCGCGAGACGCCCGACGGTCTTCCACGGATGGGGGGAGGATGTCTCGCTCGGAGGATCGAGGTGGTAGGCGGACGAATGGCGGGACGAACGGCGCATGGTGGATTGCAGGAAATGCGTGGAGTGCCGAAAGACAGGCAGCGGGAAGAGACTCGGCATTGTATCCCGGGGGAGCCCCCGGTGCCGGAAAGCACGGTTCTTCCAAGGCCTGCTCTGGCATAATAGCGCGCAAAATTGCACTCGCAGGTATTCAATGGACCCCGACTTTCTGGCGTATCTGGGCTGGCGCGAAGCGTTGATTGCCGTCGTGGCGTTGTTGGTGGTCTACATTCTGATTTCGTTTCTGCGTATCAGTCGTTTGAAAAACCGCACGGTGCACGCGCAAAGCACGGCACCCCAGGCCGCACCGGCTGCCGTTGCGGCGTATGTTGCCGTCCAGGAGGTGGATAACCCACCGACCAAGCCCGCGGATGAGGCGCCGGTTGCTTCGGCGTTGCAGGAGGAGAGTCGGGAACGCGAGCGCACCTTCGCATGGAACGAGCCTCCTGAGGTTTCCGTGGACACCCGTCGGATCGAGGTGCTTGAGCAGGAAGTCGCGCAACTGCGCCGGGAGATCGGTGGCTTGCTCGCCGAGGTGCAGACATTACGCGATGAGCAGCGGCGCGAGTTGTCGAAGGTGCAGGTGGCTCAGAACGCCTCGCCGTACTACAGCGACGCGATGCAGTTGGCGCTGCAGGGGCAGGACGCCGCGGGAATCTCGCAGCTTTGCGGGATTTCGCGTGCCGAAGCCGATCTGGTCGTCGCCCTCGCGCGCAACCAAGGCCAGGATCAAGAACAGCCGCTCGACTGAATCGCTTTTGGCGCCAGAGGAAAAAAATGACCAACAACCAGCTGCCCGATCAACAGAACAAAGACACACCCCAGTCGGGGGGGGGCAAGCCGGGCGAGCTTCCCGACGTGCGACGCAAGCTGGTTTGGCGCATCGGGATTGCCGGGGTCATGGTTGTCGGTCTGCTCGGCGGGCTAGCACTCTTTGACTATCTGGCCACGCCGGGCGATGCGCCCGAGGTCGAATACACGCAATTCACCGAGCCGGTGCCGGTGGCCAAAAAGGCCGTGACGCAGCCTGTCGTTCCGATCGAGCCCGTCGAGCCCGTCGAGTCGGTCACTCCGCCTGCGGAAGAAGCGAAAATCAGCGAGCCGGAGTCGACCGGCGCTCCGGTCGATAAATCAGGGCGTTCGGCTGCATTGCCGCCGGTGCCGGAGGTTGATGCCGTTCCGAGTGTATCCAGGGCCAAACCGGCGCGTCAGGCAGTGGTCACCGAGCGGGGGCAGACCGCCGCGCAATCGCGCAGCGCCGAGAAGGCGCCACCGCACGCGGCCGAGGCCTCGCCGGTCGCCGCAGAGAAACCGGCTTTGCCGGTGCAGTCACCGCAACTATTGTCGAAGCTGTTGTCGGGCTACACCCTGCAGGCTGGCGTGTTCGTCGACCCGAAACGTGCGGAAGAACTCCACGCCCGCCTCTTGCAGGAAGGCATTCCGGCGACGATCGAGACGCGTGTCCTGGTCGGGCCGTTCAAGAACCGCAAGGAGGCCGAAGCGGCGCGGAAAAAGCTGCGGGCGCTGGGCTTCGACTCTGTGCAGCTGCCACGCAGCGGCAAGAAATAGTCAAGCGTCAGTCGCTTCGCTGTCGGCGACGCCGAGCTGCCGCGAGATGCGTCGGGCAAAGACGCCCATCTCCTTGGCCGCCTGCAGGTCTCCCTTGGCCTTTGAGATCGCGATGCCGCTACGGTACGCCTCGAGTG
Organism: Propionivibrio sp.; assembly: GCA_003249625.1. The sequence goes on from QKII01000377.1 coordinate 11,485, forward strand.
CCTCGGGCAACGCACCGCTTTCGGCCAGTGCCTTGCCGAGCAGTTTCCAGGCCGCCGAGTAGTTCGGGTCGCGGCGGACTGCCTCGCGGAAGCAGTCCGCGGCGCGTGCCGGTTCGCCGGCCTTGAGCCATTCGTTGCCCAGCGAGTAGCGCAGCAGCGCGCCGTCACGCGGGCCGCCGAGCAGTTTTTCCAGATTGGCGATGATCGGAGTTGTCACTTATTATTCCTTCAGGGAGTCCTTGCACACGTAGTGAAAAGGAGAAAGGCAAAATGAGCAAATCAGTCATATGCACGACAAATGCGCCTGCAGCGATCGGCACCTATTCGCAAGCGATCCGGGCCGGCTACACGGTTTACCTGGCAGGCCAGATCGGACTCGATCCGGAAACCATGCAGCTCGTCGATGGCATCGACGCGCAGATCGACCGGGCGTTGCCGAGGAAGCCGGCGGTTCGATGGACGAAATCGTGAAGATCACCATCTATCTTACCGATCTGGGGAATTACGCCAAGGTCAATGACGCGATGGCGAAATTGTTCGCAGAGCCGTTTCCGGCGCGCGCCGTCGTCGGCGTTTCAGCCTTGCCGCGCGGTGCGCTCGTCGAAGTCGATGCCATCATGGAGTTGTCGAGTCTGAGTCGAGGGGTTGAAGACGTCGGATGATGAGATCAAGGCGCCGCCGGCGCTGAAGGCGCGACTGGGCAAGCTGGGGCTGACACGTCGGAGCGACTTGGTCCTGCATCTGCCGCTGCGTTACGAAGACGAGACGCGGATTCAGCTGGTTGCGCATGCGCCTGCCGGCTGTCCTGTGCAGGTCGAAGTCGAGGTGACGGACGTGTCGGTCCAGTTCCGGCCGCGCCGGCAGCTCGTCGCGCGGGTTGCCGATGTGAGCGGCGAGTTGACGCTGCGCTTCCTCAATTTCTACGGCAGCCAGACCAAGCAGTTGGAGCGGGTGCGCGACGAAGGTCGGAAGTTGCGTGTGTTCGGCGAACTCCGGCATGGCTTTCTGGGGGCTGAGATGGTTCATCCGCGCTATCGGGTGGTCGATGATGCTGTCCCGTTACCAGCTGCGTTGACGCCGGTTTATCCGACGACGGCGGGCGTCTCGCAGGCCGTTTTACGCAAGCAGATCGCTGTTGCCATCGATGCCGACGGGCTCGAAGAGCTGCTCGACGAAGCGTGGTTTAATCGGCAGGGATTGCCGGCCTTCGGGGCGGCCGTCCTGACCTTGCACGCACCGCCCCCCGAGGTGGCGGAAGCGTCCTTGCAGCAACGCACGCATCCGGCCTGGCGGCGGATCAAATTCGATGAACTGCTTGCGCAGCAGCTTTCGTTGCGTCGTGCCTATCTCAATCGCCGTGGCAACGGCGCGCCGCGCTTGGCTGCGTCGGGGCAACTGGCCGAACGACTGTTGGCGGCGCTGCCGTTTCCGTTGACCGGAGCGCAGCGGCGAGTGGTCGCCGAGATTGGCGCCGACATGGCGAAGCCGATGCCGATGCAACGCCTTTTGCAAGGCGATGTCGGCAGCGGCAAGACCATCGTCGCTGCGTTGGCAGCTTGCCAGGCGATCGAGGCGGGCTTTCAGGCGGCGTTCATGGCGCCAACCGAGATCCTGGCAGAGCAGCATTACCTCAAGCTGCGCGCCTGGCTCGAACCACTCGGTGTTACCGTCGCCTGGCTGACCGGCAGCCTGTCCAAGGCGGGCAAGCTGGCCGCGCAGCAGCAGGCGGCCGGCAGTGCGCAGTTGGTTGTCGGTACGCACGCATTGATCCAGGAGAATGTCGATTTCGCCCGCCTGGGCTTGGCGGTCGTCGATGAACAGCACCGCTTCGGCGTCGCTCAGCGTCTGGCCTTGCGGCGCAAGGGAGGATCCGGCGGGGCCGTGCCGCATCAATTGATGATGTCGGCGACGCCGATCCCGCGTACCTTGGCCATGAGTTATTACGCCGATCTGGACGTATCGGTGCTCGACGAGTTGCCTCCCGGGCGCACGCCGGTACGCACCCGGCTGGTTTCCGACGCACGCCGGGACGA
>QKII01000134.1 GCA_003249625.1 Propionivibrio sp.
CTGCCCATGCCGCCGAGAACGACGATGGCAAGGATGATGGCCGACTCGTTGAAGGTAAAGGACTCCGGCGAAATGAACCCCTGCCTCGCGGCGAAGAAAACGCCGGCAAAGCCGCCGAGCATTGCCCCCAGGGCGAAGGCCGAAAGTTTGACGTTGGTCACGTTCATGCCAAGCGCCTTGCAGGCGATCTCATCCTCGCGCATCGCCTCCCAGGCGCGGCCAACGGGCAATCGACGCATGCGCGCGACGAAAAGATTGGTCAGCAGGGCCAGCACCAGAATTACATAGTAGAGAAAGATCAGGCGCTGCATCGGCGAATACTCGAGTCCGAAGAAACCGGCAAACGTCGGATCATCACCCGGCGGCTTGAACGGCAGCCCGAAAAAGGACGGACGCGGGATTGACGTGATGCCGTTCGGCCCGCCCGAGAAATCGGTCCAGTTGACCAGGATGAGACGGATGATTTCGCCGAAACCCAACGTTACGATCGCGAGGTAGTCGCCGCGCAAACGCAGCGTCGGCCAGCCAAGCAATATCCCGAAAGTCGCCGAACAGGCACCTGCCACCGGCACAGCCTCCCAGAACCCCCAGCCGAACTGAGTGGACAGCAAGGCATAGGTATAGGCCCCCACCGCATAGAACGCCACGTAGCCAAGGTCGAGCAAGCCGGCCAACCCGACCACCACGTTGAGCCCCCATCCCAGCATGACGTAGATGAGCACGGTCGTTGCCGTATCGATCACGGCAAGGCCACGGCGACTCCGAGTGCCAACCAGCCGATCAACACCGTTACCTTGCTGGCCGCACGCACATCCGCCGAGGCCACCGCCTGCCGGGCACGGGCCAGTTTGCGCCGATTCCAGGCATCGATGACCACCCGAAAAACCAGGCGCCCAGAGAAGCAGACCGCGACAAAGGTCGCCAGTGCCGGCCAACGCGTCAGGACCTGCAATGCACCGCCGCGGTCCGCCGTCGTGAGGCCGATCATCGGAATACCGAGCAGAAGCGCCACGACCGCGATCACGGCGGCATCCTTCAGCCGTTCGCGAAACGAAAGCCCTCCCTGAACTTGAACGAGCGCCGTCATCAGACTTTCTCCACTTCAGGCCGGCCGAGCAGGCCGGAGGGTCGGAACATCAGCACCAGGATCAGGATGCTGAAGGTGGCCACGTCCTTGTATTCGGCGGACAGGTAGTTCGACCAGAAGGCCTCGATCAGGCCGATGATCAACCCGCCGAGCATCGCACCCGGCAGCGAGCCGATGCCGCCAAGCACCGCCGCGGTAAACGCCTTGATGCCGGCAACGAAGCCAATATAGAAATCCACCACGCCGTAGTACATCGTCACCATGACGCCGGCAACGGCGGCAAGCGAGGCGCCGAGCATGAAGGTCAGCGAAATCGTGCGGTCGACATCGATACCGAGCAGTGCGGTCATCGTTCGATCCTGCTCGCAGGCGCGTTGCTGACGTCCGAACGACGTGCGGGTGATGAGCCAGGTAAACGCGGCGAGCAGCACCACCGTTACCAGCACGATGAGGATCTGCGAGAAGGACAATCGTGCCGTAAAGCCGTCTGTGGTCAAGACATCGATCCCGCCGGTAATCATCGGCGGAATCGGCTTGACCCGCGCCCCCTGCGTCAGTTGCACCATGTTCTGCAGGAAGATCGACATACCGATTGCCGAGATGAGCGGTGCCAACCGGGTCGAACCGCGCAGCGGTCGATAGGCCAGCCGCTCGACCGCCCAGCCGTAAACCGAAGTAAACAGCACGGCGATGACGAGCACCACGACCAGCGCGAAAGGCACCGAGGTCACGCCGAAAGCCGTCAGCAGGGTGAAGCCTGTGACGGCAATGAAGGCGCTGACCATGTAGATGTCGCCATGGGCGAAATTGATCATCCCGATGATGCCGTACACCATCGTGTAACCAATCGCGATCAGCCCGTAGACGGCGCCGAGTGTCAGTCCGTTGATGAGTTGCTGGAGAGCAAGAGCCATAGAAATTCCTAAATGCTGGAGAATCGCCAGTGTCAAACCGGCCCGCAGTTTACCTTCCCACCAGCCGGAACACACGGCTTACGTCATGAGCATCACTTCGGTGGGGCAGATTGGCGCCAGGGCCGGGCGAATTCCGGCTGCCGCCGGAACAACGGAAACACTTTTATTCGTCTCCTTTATCCAGCGACATCAGTACGGCGTTACCACCGGAAGCGGTCGTATCCACCGAGATCGTCCGTTCGCAGGCGAAGCGGTACAGATAGTGCGGTCCGCCCGCTTTTGGCCCGGTCCCGGACAGTCCTTCGCCACCGAACGGCTGCACGCCCACCACCGCGCCGATCACGTTGCGATTTACGTACGTGTTGCCGACGTGCAGACGCTGGGTGATGCGCTCGATGGTTTCGTCGATACGGCTGTGGATGCCAAGCGTCAGACCGAAGCCGGTGTTGGCAATGGCATCGCAAACCTTGTCGAGTTCGTCCGAGCGCCAGCGCACGACGTGCAGGATCGGCCCGAACACTTCATGTTCCAGGCGCGAGATATCGTCGATCTCGTAGGCGCGCGGGGCGAAGAAGCTGCCGTTGGCGGTCAGTTCGTCATCGAGCTTGCAGGCATAGATCGGCGTGGCGAAGCTGTCGAGCTTGCGCGCATGGCGTTCGAGCATGTAGCGGGCGTCGTCGTCGATGACCGGACCGACGTCGGTGCGGATATCGGCGGGGTTACCAATGCGCAACGTCTGCATTGCGCCGCAGAGCATCATTGCCACCTTGTCGGCAATGTCCTCTTGCAGGAACAACACGCGCAACGCGGAGCAACGTTGCCCGGCGGAGTTGAACGCCGAGGCAACCACGTCGCGCACGACCTGTTCGGACAGTGCCGACGAATCGACGATCATCGCGTTCTGCCCGCCCGTTTCGGCGATCAGCGGCACAATCGGGCCGGGTTTGGTAGCCAGCGTCTGGGCGATCATCCGCGCCACTTCGGTCGATCCGGTAAAGGCCACGCCGGCACAATGCCGGTCGGCGACCAGCGCGGCACCGATCCGCCCGCCCCCGGGCAGGAACGCCAGCGCGCCGGCCGGCACACCTGCCGAA
>QKII01000367.1 GCA_003249625.1 Propionivibrio sp.
ATGCGTCGCTGCTTCGGTCATCGCCACCTGTACCGAAGCGCCCTGTTTAACCAGCAGACGTACCAGTTCTGCGGCCTTGTAAGCGGCAATTCCGCCGGTGATCCCGAGTGCGATCCGCTTCCCTTTTAATTCCATATGGATTTTCCCGATAGAATGCCGATCGGGCATTCTAACCGAGATCATTTCATGGCAATTACCGATTGGCCGGAGGACGAGCGTCCGCGGGAACGTCTGCTCGCTCGCGGTGCGGCCAGTCTCTCTGATGCTGAACTGCTGGCGATCTTTCTTCGTGTTGGCGTGAGGGGGAAAAGCGCGGTCGATCTGGCGCGCCAGTTGATCAATCATTTCGGCAGCCTAAATGGTTTGTTTGCTGCGAGCGAGGTCGCTTTCTCCGAAATCCCCGGTATGGGCTCGGCGAAATACGCCCAGTTGCAGGCGGTGTTGGAAATGGCACGGCGCGCACTTGCCGAATCGATGAAGGAGCGTGACGCGTTTTCCAATCCCTCGGCTGTGCGCGATTATCTGCGCTTGCATCTCTCGAGTCTCTTGCACGAAGTGTTTTTCGCGCTATGGTTGGACTCGCAGAACCGTCTGCTGGTCGCAGAAGAGTTGTTCCGTGGTACCTTGGCGAGCACCAGCGTTTACCCACGGGAAGTCGTCAAGCGGGCGTTGGCGCACAATGCGGCGGCTGTCGTTTTTGCGCACAATCATCCGTCGGGGGTGGCTGAACCGTCCTCTGCAGACGAGATGCTGACGCGGAGCCTGAAACAGTCACTGGCTTTGGTGGATGTCCGCGTGCTCGATCACTTCATTGTGGCGGGTCAAGCGTTACCGTTATCGTTTGCCGAGCGTGGACTGTTATAACAACGAACTCATAAAAGTCTTGAAATGTAGGTGGGGTTCGCGATAGAATCCCCGCCTTTCTCCCCGAGACCAACTGGAGTAACGATCATGGCACGTGTCTGCCAAGTGACGGGTAAAGCCCCGATGGTTGGGAACAACGTTTCCCACGCCAACAACAAAACGAAGCGCCGCTTCCTCCCGAACCTGCAGTACCGTCGTTTTTGGGTCGAAAGCGAAAACCGCTGGGTACGCCTGCGTGTATCCAATGCCGGGTTGCGCGTTATTGACAAGAACGGCATCGACGTCGTGCTCGCGGACCTGCGCGCACGTGGCGAGATCTAATAAGGAGCACTGCCATGCGTGAGAAGATCAAGCTCGAATCGACCGCCGGAACGGGGCATTTCTATACGACGACGAAGAACAAGAAGACGACGCCGGAAAAGCTGGAAATTAAAAAATACGATCCGGTCGCCCGCAAGCATGTGGCTTATAAGGAAACCAAGCTTAAATAAAAGCCCCCTTCGGGTTAAAAAAAGCCTCGCAAATAGCGAGGCTTTTTTTTGTCCGGAATTCCAGAAGCAGCTCGGAGTTTTGTGGCGGTCAGTCAGCCCTGTCGTAACCCTTTTTCGCCATAAAGAGCTTGAGGTCGACCGAGCTAAGGCGGCGGGAGGCGCCTTCCATGTGTTCGCGGGCGGCGGTGCGGGCCGCGTCGGCATCCTGGCGGGAAATGGCGTCGACAATGCGTTGATGTTCATCTTTGACCTGTAACGACAAGGCTGCACGGGTCGCTTCGTAACTGCGCGTGATCAGCGTTGCCTTGGTCAGGAAGTTGAACAGAAATTCGATTAGCGCGAGAAAGTGCGGGTTGCCCGTTGCTTCGGCGATGCTTCGATGGAACACGATGTCGGCATCGACGCCGTTTCTTCCCGATTGTTCGTCAATCTCGATCTGCTTCAGTGCCCGCTTGATTGCCGCCATTTGCTCGCGTGTGCGGCGCTTTGCCGCCAGTGCGGCGATTTCACCCTCCAGCGACATTCTCAATTCGACAACCTGCAGCACCGACTGGATCGAATCCATGATGCTTGGATTGATACGAAAGGGGGCGTTCATGTTGCGCTCGCGCACGAAAACACCGCTGCCCTGGCGAGATTCGACCAGTCCTTCCGACTTCAGGCGTGAGACGGCCTCGCGGATGACCGTTCGGCTGACGCCGAATCGGCTGGCCATCTTCAACTCTGACGGCAGGCGCGCGCCCGGCGGAAAATCCTCGCCGTTGATCAATTGTGTCAGTGCATTGAATACGCGATCGGTGAGTGTGCCTGTCGCAGTAAGTCGTTCGACTTTGAATTCTGGTGTAGATGCCATTGCTCTGACCCCGTTGGTTTTTTATTTACGGATGTTGTAATTGATCCGTTTCTATGTTTTACTAAGTAAAAGTTATCATATGTAATCTTGTATGACAACTTTTATTCAAGGTGCCCCGCTCAAAGACGGGGCGTAGATAATAGAAACTAGAAACAATCAAGGCAGTTGTTCATCGCTGGTTACAGTGATTTGGGCGATGTTGTCTGAAGAGCTGGGCTGGCATTTTTAGAGAGGGAAGACAGATGAAAGTATCGAAGATAGTGGCGGGGCTGCTGGTGGGTTTTGGCTTGACGGTAAGCGCACAGG
>QKII01000401.1 GCA_003249625.1 Propionivibrio sp.
GTCAGACGCAGCACTTGCTCGAAGGGGCTCAATTGGGCACGGAGCCATCCGGACTGAACACGAAGCTGCCCCGCGTCGTTGTGGCACTGGCAGCTGCTCTCGGGGGGCTGGGCCTGATAATGTGGATCGCTGCGAACTGGGAAGGCTTTGGACGTTTGCCTCAGTTCGCCTTGCTACAAGGGCTGGTACTGCTCGCGGGGCTCGGCGCGACACTTCGCGTAAGCCTGCGCGCCCCACTCGCACTCCTGACACTGCTCGGAATCGGCGCGCTGTTAGCTCTTTTTGGGCAAGCCTACGAGACCGGTGCCGATCCGTGGCAACTGTTTGCCCTCTGGTCGGCGCTTTCACTCCCGTTGTGCTGGGGAACGCGCAGTGATCTGCTCTGGACGCCATGGGTGCTGGTCACTGCAACCGCCATCGCACTATGGATTCATACCTACTCCGGCTATCGCTGGTACGTAGCCCCGGCACTCCTCCGGACCCATCTGATCGGCTGGTTTGCCTCGCTCTTGATGGTCAGTTTTGTCTGTCCGCAAGGGCAACGGCACACGGGAGCCGGCATGTGGAGTTTTCGGGCCGCCGCCACCTTGACGCTATCAGCGATTACCACGACGGCACTCTCCGGATTGTTCAATGGTGATGTCCTGCCCGCCTACCACCTTGGCCTGCTGCTACTTGCCGCGTGCGCAGCCTGGTTCAGTACACGCAGGGGATTTGACGTCTTCGCACTCAGCATGACTGCGCTGGGACTTAACGCACTGCTGGTCTGCGGCCTGATCCACGCGCTTGGCGACAGTCTCTGGCGAAACGACTGGTTCGGCGGTCTATTGCTGATAACCCTTTGTGCCGCCGGGCTGTTGGCAGGCTCGGTAGTCGGCATTCTGAAACTTGCCCGTCTGTACAACGCGTCATCCGAAATTGGCGGAGACGTTGCATGAATACGAAAGCTCTATCCTCCGTCGCAAAGGCGGTACTCGCCGGAGTAAACGGGGGGTTCCTTCCCGCCGATACAGTTTTCACCCCTGACGACGCGCGGCCGTGGCCTGTTGTTCTATTGACAGCCATCGGTGCGTGGTTCGCGGCCATCCCGCTATTTTTATTGTTGGGAATGGTGTTTGGCGATGCGGTGTTTTCCGAAGCGGGCCCCTATCTCTTCGGCGGAATGGCCTTGGCAGCGGCCATCGGCATCCTTCGAACGAAGGATCTGCCGCTGTTTGTCGAGCAACTCGCAGTCCCCGTACTCATCGTCGGCCTCACACTGCTGGCCGTTGGCTGCTTCAAGGATATGGGGAAAAGCGGTGGCGCATGGGGGATGCTGGCGGTCGTCTTTGGGGTTGCGACGGCGATTCGTTCTGCGTGGCTGCGAATCTTGCTTGGATGCGCGGCGGCAGGACTCATGTATCAAGCATTGTGGCCATCCTGGAACTGGCAGCACTCCCAACTGGACGGGCTGATCTCGCTGCATGCATTGCTGATCGCCTGGTTATTGGCATTGTGGCTACAGAAAACCCGCGTAAATATCGCTGCCGCCATCGAAAATCTGGCTACCGGCTGGCTGATCAGTACCTTGGTTGGATTCGCCTGGATCGCAGGCGCCACATTTCTCCTTTCCGGAACGATGGGCTTCGAAAGTCTTGGCCATATGCGCGCATGGAATCCCGGCAGTGGATATCCACGAGAGCAGGCACTTGCGATTCAGTTCGTGTCCTGTTCCCTTGTTCTGACTGCAGCCTTCCTCTCGGCACGGAGTTGGCGAGGTCTTCGCCACCCCTTGTTTGTAGTCGTTGCCACGGCGTTCGCCGCTCTGTCCGGATTTCTGCCCATGCTCGGGGCTCCGTTGCTGGCAATGGCCATCACCGCCATTACCCACCGCTGGCGACTCGCCAGTGCCAGCGCAATCGCCTCCGCCTGGATTGTCGGAAGCTTCTATTACCAGCTTCAGTGGACGCTTTCGGAAAAGGCCCTCGTGCTTGTTTCCATCAGTCTCGCGCTGGGAACTGCCACTTTGGCCGCTCAGGATCGGCGTCATCTTGAGATCGCAAAACCACGCCGCAAAGTCGGCGACACGGCGAAGCACCCCGTCCATCCATTCACTTCCCTCCGCACTTGGGCGGTACTTGCGGGTTCGCTCGCCACGCTGCTGGCGATCAACCTGGGCATCTGGCAAAAGGAAGACCTGATCTCACGCGGCAAGCCGATGTATCTTGCGCTTGCCCCTGTCGATCCGCGCTCGCTGATGCAGGGAGATTACATGCGGCTGCGCTTCGCCACGCTGAATACGCGGCATTTGCCCCCTCCCGAGGCAATGATGGGGAAACGACCGCTGGTGGTGATCAAACTCGATGCCCACGATGTTGCCACGGTCCTGCGCGAACACGATCCTGATCATCGTCTGGCTGCAGATGAGAGTCTCCTGGAACTTAGCCCCAAGAATGGCGATTGGGTGGTCGTCACCGACGCCTGGTTTTTCAGTGAAGGCGAGGGAGAACGCTGGCAAAAGGCGAAATACGGAGAATTCCGTGTATTACCCGATGGGAAAGCCCTGCTGGTCGGCATGGCTGACGAAGCGCTCCACCCCATCGCAGCGGGAAACCCTCGATAATGAATTCGTCGTCAAGCTTCTTGTCGAGTACGCCGATTCTTGGTTAGCCTCGTAGACTCTATTGTTCCCCATGACGGAGCCAGCATGAAATATTCCCAAGCATCCCTCGGACGCGTGTTCGTCATCCGCCTGGAGGACGGCGATATCGTCCACGAATGTCTGGAACGCTTTGCCCGCGAGCAGGGTATCTCGGCGGCCGGTCTGATTGCCCTGGGCGATGCAGATGCCGGGAGCCGACTGGTCGCGGGAACGGAAGAAGGGCGCGCCGATCCGCTGGTCTTTGTCGAGCGCCTTCTTGACGACGCTCACGAAATCGCCGGTGTGGGAACCATCTTCCCCGACGAGCAGGGCAACCCCATTCCGCATGTTCACATGGCATTCGGCCGCAAGGACTCGGTCATGGTGGGCTGCATCCGCCCCGGGGTGAAAGTCTGGCACGTCATGGAAATCATCGTCGTCGAGTTGCGCGACAGTACGGCGGTTCGCCGTTTCGAAAACGGGCTACCGGGATTCAAGTTGCTGAATCCCTGAAGGCTCCGAAAAGAAAAAAAAAGCGACGGCAAGGTCCGTCGCTTTTTCATTTCCAGTTACCGCTTGAAAATCAGCGTCCTTCCGGCGACGGCACATCGCGTCGCGGCGATCCAACGTACAACTGGCGCGGACGTCCGATTTTTTGCTCGGAGTCGGTGATCATTTCCTCCCACTGGGCCATCCATCCGACAGTACGTGCCAGTGCGAAGATGCAGGTAAACATCGTCGTCGGAATACCGATCGCCTTTTGCACGATGCCGGAATAGAAATCGACGTTCGGGTAGAGCTTTTTCTCGACGAAGTAGTCGTCTTCCAAAGCAATCCGCTCGAGTTCGAGCGCCAGTTTGAACAGGCGATCGTTTTCCAGACCGAGTTCCTGCAGAACATTGCTGCAGATCTTTCGCATCAACTTGGCGCGTGGGTCGAAGTTCTTGTAAACGCGGTGACCGAAACCCATCAGCTTGAACGAATCGTTCTTGTCCTTGGCGCGCTTGATGTACTCCGGTACGCGCGAAACGTCACCGATTTCCTCAAGCATCTTCAGGCAAGCCTCGTTCGCCCCGCCATGCGCAGGCCCCCACAGGCAGCCAATGCCCGCCGAAATACAGGCGTACGGGTTGGCGCCGGACGAACCGGCAAGGCGCACGGTCGATGTCGAAGCGTTCTGTTCGTGATCGGCGTGCAGGGTAAAAATGGTATCAAGCGCATGCACCAGCACCGGGTTCGGTTCGTACCTTTCGCAGGGCGTACCGAACATCATGTGCATGAAGTTGGCCGTGTATGGCAAGTCGTTGCGCGGATACATGAACGGCTCGCCCATCGAGTACTTGTAGGCCATGGCCACGATGGTCGGCAACTTCGCGACGATCCGGTTGAAGCTGATGCTGCGATGCGTCGCATCCGAAAAGTCCTCAGCCTCGTGATAGAACGCCGACAGCGCTCCGACCACGCCAACCATCACCGCCATCGGGTGCGCGTCGCGGCGGAAGCCCTGATAGAAGCGGGCCATCTGCTCGTGGATCATCGTGTGCGTCTTGATGATGTTCACGAAGTTCGTCTTCTGCTCCGCATTCGGCAGTTCGCCGTTGCGCAGCAGGTAAGCCACATCAAGGAACTCGCATTTTTCGGCCAGTTGCTCGATCGGGTAGCCGCGATAGAGCAGTTCGCCCTTGTCGCCATCGATAAAGGTGATCGTCGAACTGCACGACGCCGTGGAGAGAAAACCCGAATCGTACGTAAACAGCCCCGTTTTGGCCCCCAACGTGCGGATATCGATACAGTCGTTGCCATGTACCGGGGTCAGAATCGGAAATTCGACCGGATCCCGGCCTTCGATGATCAGGGTTGCCTTACGTTCGGATGTCATGAAATCTCTCCCATCGGGGTATTTGATTGATATTCAGTTTACGACGCGCGCGCTCCCAAGCAGTTTGACCACCTCGGCCTGTAAGGGACCTTCGCACTCGCGTTTTCCGACGACCAATGGCCACAGTTCCCTGTCTTCCATCTCCACCAGTTTCGCGAATGCCTCTTGTTGCTCGGGGCGCAGGTTCGAAAAGTGCTTTTCAAGAAAGTTCCCCAGCAGCACATCCAGTTCCAACTGCGCGCGATGAGTACATTTCCAACGCAGGCGCTTGATATCCGTATCGTTCAGCATGTCATCTCCGTAACCAAAAAGAATCCGGGCAGCAGGTTTAGCACACTTGCCCTACGCGGTCCAACATGGCGCAAAACCCCGGCAAGGAAGTTATACGACAACCACTCAACAATTGACTCATTCCGGGTTCCCACTTATGATCGAAGGCTGTTTTTACCGTCCTGAATCGGGTCGTCTCAGGCAACGACAATTGCCTCTGATTGCCTTGTTCCAGCCTTTTGTTATCCACAGGAGTTGCAACATGTCCAAAGCCCCCGTCCGCGTTGCCGTCACTGGCGCCGCTGGCCAAATTGGTTATAGCCTGCTTTTCCGCATCGCCTCCGGCGAAATGCTTGGCAAAGACCAGCCGGTCATCCTCCAACTGCTCGACCTGCCGCAAGCCCAGAAGGCCTGCCAAGGCGTCATCATGGAACTCGATGACTGCGCGTTCCCGCTGCTGCACGGCGTTTTCGCCACTGAATATCCGGATATCGCCTTCAAGGATGCAGACATCTGCCTGCTCGTCGGTGCTCGTCCGCGCGGTCCCGGCATGGAACGTGCCGACCTGCTGGCCGCCAACGGCGCCATCTTCACCGTCCAGGGCAAGTCGATCGCCGAAAACGCCAAGGAAGACGTCAAGGTTCTGGTCGTCGGCAACCCGGCGAACACCAACGCCTACATCGCCCGCGCCGCTGCAATGAAGGTCGGCCGTACCAACCCGGCCAACTACCACGCCATGCTGCGCCTGGACTTCAACCGCGCCAAGTCCCAACTGGCTGCCAAGACGAACCGTCCGGTCGACAGCTTCAAGAACCTGGTCGTCTGGGGCAACCACTCGCCCACGATGTACGCCGACTACCGTAACTGCACGTCGAACGGCGACAACGTCAAGGCACTGATCAACGACGAACCGTGGAACAACAACGTCTTCCTGCCGACTGTCGGCAAGCGCGGCGCAGCGATCATCGACGCACGCGGTCTGTCGTCGGCTGCCTCCGCCGCCAATGCCGCAATCGATCACGTCCATGACTGGGTCCTCGGCTCGAGCGACTGGGTCACGATGGGCGTCCCGAGCGACGGCTCCTACGGCATCCCGGAAGGCATCGTGTTCGGCTTCCCGTGCGAATGCAAGGACGGCTCGTACAAGATCGTCCAAGGCATTGCGATGGATGCCTTTGCCGAGGAAAAGATCGCCAAGACACTCAAGGAACTGACTGACGAGGCCGACGCAGTCAAGGGCATGCTCTAAGCATTCCTCTCGCTGTTACGGAAAGCCGCAGCAGGTCTGCGGCTTTTTTTCGTCCATCGCCCGGACACCCCACGGTAAAATCCTGTTTTTTTCCCGTTCGGATATCTGCCATGCGACACCCTAGCGACGTTCTCTTCCCCGGTGAAAAACTCTTTCCCGTCCTTCCCGCCGTCGATCACTACGCTGGATCGGAAAAGCTGATGAAAAAGGCACTCCAGTTGCAGAACGAACTGGGGCCGATCTTCGACATCACCTGCGATTGCGAAGACGGAGCACACGCTGGAGCCGAACGCGAGCATGCCGAAATGGCCGCCGGCATCGTCATGAGCGCGGACAACCGGCACGGACGCGTCGCCATCCGGGTACACGATTTCACCCACCCGCACTGGCAGCAGGATATCGAGATCATCGTTGCCATCGCCGGATCACGCCTGCCCTTCATCACCCTGCCGAAACCGCGCGGCGTCGCCGACGTGGAAGCACAGATCGCCTTCCTGCGCGAGGTCGAGGCGAAAAACGGCCTTCAACGTCAAATCCCGGTGCACGTCCTGATCGAAACGCTTGGCGCCCTGCACGAGGTATGGGAAATTGCGGCGACCCCCGGCGTGGAATCGCTCGACTTCGGCCTGATGGATTTCGTCTCAGGCCATCACGGCGCCATCCCCGGTGCTGCAATGAAGAGCCCCGGGCAGTTCGACCATCCGCTGGTCGCTCGCGCCAAGTGCGAGATCACCACGGCGGCACTGGCCAATGGCGTCGTACCCACACACAACGTCACGACGGAATTGAAGGATCTCGACGTCATCCGCAACGACGCACGGCGCGCGCGTAACGAGTTCGGCTACTTGCGCATGTGGAGCATCCACCCGAACCAGATCGTTCCGATCGTCGAAGCCATGCGCCCCGATTTCTCGGAGGTGGAAAAGGCGGTCGCCATCGTCACCGCCGCGCAGGACAAGGACTGGGGACCGATCGCCCACGAAGGCCTGCTGCACGACCGAGCCTCGTACCGCTACTACTGGGAGCTGCTGGCACGCGCACACGCCACGGGAATGGCTCTGCCGGCCGAAGCGCTGCAGCGCTTCTTCTGAAGGGCGGCAGATGGATCTTCACGCGCTGACCCGGGCGCTGGTCGCCTTTCGTGACGAGCGCGACTGGGCACAGTTCCATACCCTGCGCAACCTGATCGTCTCGCTCAACCTGGAAGCGTCGGAGTTGCTTGAGCTGACGCAATGGAAGGGCGACGCGGAGATCGACACGATGCTGGGGAACGAAGACAGGATGGAGGCGCTACGCGACGAATGCGCCGACATCCTGCTCTACCTGCTACTGATCGCCGAAAAGGCAGGAATCAACCTGATCGAGGCCGCCGAGAAGAAGCTGGAGAAGAACGCGCTGAAATATCCGGTACACAAATGCTTCGGCTCAAGCGCGAAATACAACGAACTGCCGGAATGACTGCGGTTTTTGGCCTCAGACCCCCGATTGAACGTGAACTGACCGGGTATTCTCACCGCATCGTCCCAATCGACGAAATGCGCCTGTGGAACGCCTGCGTTGCTTCGCGGCTCTGCCAGACTTGAGCGAGAGTTACCAACGCATTTGCTAGAATCCGGTGCGAGAAACGTAAATATCGACGTCGTAAGCGCTGTATTTTTGGGATGAATTCATGCTGGTTCTGATTACTGGGGCGGCGGGCTTTATTGGGTCGGCAGTCGCCTTGCGCCTTCTGCAACGTGGCGATCGCGTCATCGGTGTCGACAACCACAATGACTACTATGACCCCGCGCTCAAGGAAGCCCGCCTCGCGCGCCTCCTCAGCCATCAAAACTATACCCATTCGCGTATCGATATCGCCGGTCGCGACGCCATGCGCGAACTCTTCGAGCGCCACAGGCCGCAACGCGTCGTCAATCTTGCGGCCCAGGCAGGCGTGCGGTATTCCATCGAAAACCCCTTCGCCTACATAGACAGCAACCTTGTCGGCTTCGGCAACATTCTTGAGGGCTGTCGTCACACTGGCGTGGAACATTTGGTCTATGCCAGCAGCTCAAGCGTGTACGGCGCTAACACGACGATGCCTTTCTCGGTGCATCACAATGTCGACCACCCCCTGTCGCTTTACGCTGCCACCAAGAAGGCCAATGAACTGATGGCGCATACCTACAGCCATCTCTACGCTCTTCCAACGACCGGGCTACGTTTTTTTACCGTCTATGGGCCGTGGGGCCGGCCTGACATGGCGCTGTTCAAATTCACCAAAGCCATTCTGGCCGGTGAAAAAATCCCTGTCTTCAATTATGGCAAGCACCGTCGGGACTTCACCTACATCGATGACATCGTCGAAGGAATCATCCGAGTCCTGGACCACCCGGCCGAGCCCAACCCCGACTGGTCTGGTGCAACTCCCGACCCGGGAAGCAGCACGGCTCCGTGGCGGGTCTATAACATCGGAAACAGTCAGCCGGTGGAACTGATGGACTACATCGCCGCACTCGAAAAAGCGCTGGGGAAAAAGGCGAATACCGAAATGCTTCCTCTGCAACCTGGCGACGTTCCGGATACCTACGCCGACGTTTCCGATCTTGCGGAACAGTTTGGATACAAGCCGAGTACGCCTGTCGAACAAGGAATCGCCAACTTCGTGGAATGGTATCGAACCTATTTCAAGGAATAATAGGGAGATTTTTGCACCAGGCCAGTTCCCAAAAGGGCAGCCGCACGAGTTGCTTCAGTTTGATGCCGCGGTCCGCGACAACAAACCACTTCTCTCCCAAACACGGTTAGCCGGAACTCGAAAAACCGGTTGACCTATAATCCGACCTTTTCTGGATGTAACGGTTATGTGGTTCAAGAACCTCCAGCTTTATCGCCTCCCCCGTAATTGGGAAATGACGGCTGAAGCACTCGAAGAACGATTGTCGGAAAATCCTCTTCTTCCCTGTGACACGGCAACACCGCTGAGCGCCGGGTGGATTCCGCCCCGCAACAACGGACCGCTGGTGCATTCCGTCAACCGGCAATGGCTGATTGCGCTGGGGATCGAGCAAAAGCTGCTGCCCTCCTTCGTCGTCAAGCAGCACGTCGCCGAACGTGCGCAGGAGATCGAGGAAAGCCAGGGAAGACGCGTCGGCCGCCGGGAACTGCGCGAACTTGCCGAGGCAGCAACTCAGGAACTGCTTCCGCGCGCCTTCACCCGCAAGCGCCGGACGTTCTGCTGGATCGACCCTGTCAATGGCTGGCTGGTCATCGACGCGTCCGCACCTGCCAAAGCGGACGAATTGATCGAGATCCTGCACAAATCGGTGACCTCTCTGCCGCTGAAGCCGCTCAAGGTCACCCTGTCGCCCGTTTCGGCGATGACCGGCTGGATTGCCGACGGCGAGGCCCCGGCAGGCTTCACCATCGACCAGGACATGGAACTGCGCTCGGCGGAAAACGCCGTCGTACGCTACGCAAAACACGCCCTCGACGGCGAGGAAATCCCCGGCCATATCGCTGCGGGCAAGGTCGTCACTCGACTGGCGATGACTTGGG
>QKII01000394.1 GCA_003249625.1 Propionivibrio sp.
TGCGGCGAGTGATTAAGGTAGCGGCAATCCAGCCCGACGCTGCCGGAAGTACTCGATTCGGGCGACGGTTTGCGTTTCAGCGATTGGTCGCGGAACGGCGGCACATCGGCGGAAAACGCCTGCCACGACTTGCCACTGGCCTTCCATTCCGCCCAGAGTTCCTCATCCATCCAGGGCACAGCCGGTTCGCCAGTCTCTGGATCGTAGCCAGCAATGAAATAGTCGCGCGGATGTGATATCGAACGGCTCTTGTAATCCCAGATGAAGGCATAGTTGCCGGTAGCCGGATCAGCAATCGGGGCGAAACGCTCCGGCGTCGGTCGAACGCCGTCGGTGAATGCCATCAAATGAGAGTGATCGAGCGCCAGCGTTACGTAGCCGATAGTCTTGCCGCGACGCACAACCGGCGTCGCCCAGCGGACGATGCCACGAAAGCGCTTTCCGACGGGATTTTCCAGCCCGGCATAGCCCGAAGCCTCCGGTGCGAACGGCTTGCCGAGTTCCTCGGCGCGCGCCTTGGTGTAGGGGCCGATCCAGTCGGTGCGCACGTACGGTCCAATCACATCGGACACGTAAACCTCGCCCGCTTTCAGCTTCTTTAGTTCCGGCCAGTAGGTTTCAGCCTTGACGAATGTGTTTTCCCGGCGACTGACATCGCGCAGCCCCGGCAGCAGCAGGTCACCCCGCTGCACCTTGATTTGTTCCATCCCTTGGAGATCGACGAACGTCATCTCCAGGAACAGCGGCGTCAAGACACGACGCCCAAAATCCTCAGGGATCCGGCTATGAAAATTCCGGGCATTGTCCGGTAAGGGCGGCCGCACGGGATTTTCTGCGGCGTCCTGTACTTCGGGAACCCAACCCTTACCGTCGGCAGAAGGCACATAGCGCCCGTGATCGTACAAGGCCCGGACATGCCCCGAGAGAAAACGCTGGTATTCGCTTTCAGACACGTCGAGCGCCGCCGCGCCGAGGACATCGCTGTCACGCTCGTAAAGGAAATCGGCAACCTGACGGGCCAGGCTGGTCGTCAGGGACTCGATGGCCTCGCGCGATCGCTCGTCGAGGGCACGCACGGCATCGTCGATCGCCGTCTTGCCTGTCTGCTGCTGGGTCTTGCGCATTGCGTCGGCCATCTGCACGCCGCGCGCGGACACGCCCTCGCCAAGATTTTCGGCCGCATTCCAGGCGTAGCCGGCAAGCAACATCAGCGGCACCACCTTGATGGCAATAAAAATCAGGATCAGCTTGCCACGAAGAATCCCGTAATCATTACCCTCCCAAACCGCGAATGTTTTTGCCCACCATTGCAACACAACTCAAAGCGTAATGCATACCACCCGCTTGATACAAATAAAAAGAGCCTCCACGCAGGAGGCTCTCGGGTGCCGAAAGGCGGAGGTTCCGGGCTATCTTAGTCCAGATACTCGTTCCAGTTGACGTTGCGCATGTCGCCCGTCTTCTTGAACTGGCGGTGCATCGCAAACGCCATGGGCAGCGACACCGGCTCATGGACGTTCTTGTCCACGAGGCTCAGGTACTCGCGCAGTTGCCCCCGGAAATCCGGGTGCGCACAGTTGTCGATGATCAGTTGCGCACGCTCGTGCGGATCCTTGCCGCGCAGGTCGGCGACGCCCTGCTCGGTGATCAGCACCTGCACCGAGTGCTCGCTGTGGTCCATGTGCGAAGCGACCGGAACAATGGCGGAGATCATGCCATTCTTCGCCGTCGACGGGCAGGAGAAGATCGAGATATAGGCGTTACGGGTGAAATCACCCGAACCGCCGATACCGTTCATCATCGTCGTACCGAGCACGTGCGTCGAGTTAACGTTGCCGCCGAGGTCCATTTCCAGCGCGGTATTCATCGAGATGATGCCGAGCCGGCGAACCAGTTCGGGGTTGTTGGAAATTTCCTGCGGACGCAGCACGAGGTGCTTCTTGAAGAACTCGATGTCGTTGACGACCTTGGCCATCGCATCGGCGCTCAGGGTCAGCGAACAGGTCGAGGCAAACTTGCAGCGACCATTCTCGATCAGCGGGATGACGGAATCCTGCAGCACTTCGGTGTACATCTCGAATGCCGGAATGTCCTTGCTGAGCCCCAACGCGGCGAGCACGGCGTTGGCCACGTTGCCGACGCCGGATTGCAGCGGCAGGAAGGTGTTGGGCACACGCCCGGCGCGCATTTCGGCCGCCAGGAAGTCGGCCACGTTCTGACCGATCTGGTCGGTCACCGGGGTCGGATCTTCGAAGCCGCCAGCTTCGTCAGGCAGGTTGGTGAACACGACACCAACGATCTTCTTCGGATCGACGAGGCAGATCGGCGAACCGCAACGGTCGGAAGCAGTGTAGATCGGGATTTCGCTACGACCGGGAGGATCTTTCGGTTCAAAGATGTCGTGCAGGCCGAGGAGCGAGGCAGGGTGCTTGGCGTTGAGTTCGATGATGACCTTGTCGGCAAGACGCAGGTAGGTATTGGACACGCCCACCGAAGTCGACAGCACGACACCACCGCCAGCGGTCAGGTCACAGGCTTCAACGACAGCCCAGTTGACCTTGCCGAGGAAGCCGTAGCGCACCTGCTGGGCCATGGCCGAAAGGTGCATGTCGAAAAAGCGAACCTTGCCCGCGTTGATCTGCTTGCGCAGCGTCGGGTTGCCTTGGTACGGAGTACGGAAGCTGATCGCTTCGGCTTCGGCGAGCGCGCCATCGAGCGATTTTCCGGTCGAGGCACCGGTCATCACGCCGACCTTGAACGGCCGCCCGGCTTCATGCTCGCGGCGCGCCTTTTGCGCGAGGGCGTAGGGAACCGCCTTGGCTGCACCGGCAGCGGTAAAGCCGCTAAACCCGATGTTGTGGCCGTCCTGGATCAGTTCCGCCGCTTCTTCAGCGGTGAGAATCGGGAAGGGTAATGACATTCCTCATGCTCCTTTACTTAATGATGATGACAATTGACAAAAAAAAAGCGCCAGCGTCTTGCACGCGGCGCTAGGTATCTTGAACTGCAGCGGCAAACCACCCCGCCGTCGATCGGCGTGCCCCAATAGGTCGGTTTCCGCGGCTGGCAGGCATCGCCGGCGATTATAGTCCTCGCCGGAAAGCCGGGCAAACAGACACCAGATACGAACAAGGACATACTCCCCCTTGAAGCCTGTGGAATTGCCGGCCGTCCCACCGACAGCTCCAGAAGCATGGACGCTTGCCTGTAAGCCGGCAAGTCACGACGTCCCCGCAGAGGCAGACAACGTAAGGACGAATGCTAGCGCGGTGATTGGGGAAGACAATTGCGGATTTCCGTACCCCGGAGGGAACTACCGACAATTCACTCCGGTTCTGCCGAATCGATAAACAGGGTAACCGGCCCGTCGTTGACCAGATGCACCTTCATGTCCGCACCGAAAACCCCGGTCGGTACCGGACGCCCGAGATCCGTTTCGAGTTGGCGGACAAAGCGCTCGAACAACGGGCTGGAAACTGCCGGCGCCGCAGCCCGGCTCCACGACGGACGATTGCCCTTGCGCACCGAGGCAAAGAGTGTGAACTGACTGACCGCCAGAATTTCCCCGCCGACATCGAGAACGCTGCGGTTCATCACGCCATTG
>QKII01000080.1 GCA_003249625.1 Propionivibrio sp.
TTTTCCGACCGCGAAATCGTGATCCGCCTGCTCGGCGCGGAAAACTGGGCAATCCTCGACGAACTGCGCAGCCAGCGCGTCACCGGCCGTTCGGCTCGGATGCTCTACGAGGTGCTCGGCGACATTTGGGTCGTGCAGCGCAATCCGTACCTCGAAGACGACCTGCTGGCCAACCGCCAGCGGCGCACGGCGCTAATCGAGGCGCTACGACATCGCCTGCGTGAAGTCGACAAGCGGCGTCTGGGCAACGAGAAGGTCTTTGACCTGTGCTCTGCGGCACACGCCGCTGTCGACGCCTTTGCCCGCCACTTCGAAGACACCGCCACACTGCGCCAACGTGTACTGAGGACGCTGTCGCGGCACACGCGCAGAGACAACATCGCCTTCGACGGACTGGCGCGGGTCACGCACGTTACCGACGCCACCGACTGGCGCGTCGAATACCCCTTCGTGGTTCTCTACCCGGACAGCGAAGACGAGATCGCACCGCTGGTGCGCGACTGTATCGAACTTGGGCTGACCATCATCGCGCGCGGCGGCGGTACCGGCTACACCGGCAGCGCCGTGCCGCTGACGCCAAAATCTGTCGTTATCAACACCGAGAAGCTGATCGATATCGGCCCGGTGGAAGAACTCACCCTGCCCGGCTGCGATCGTCCGTACGCGACGCT
This sequence comes from Propionivibrio sp., assembly GCA_003249625.1. The sequence goes on from QKII01000080.1 coordinate 672, forward strand.
ACGCACTGGTGCCGGCGTGGTCACCGACAGGGTGGCCGACACGGCCGCCAACGCCGGACTCGTCTTTGCCGTCGATCCGACCTCGGCCAGTGCCTCGTGCGTCGGCGGCAACATCGCAATGAACGCCGGCGGCAAGAAGGCCGTGCTCTGGGGGACCGCGCTCGACAACCTCGCCTGGTGGAAGATGGTCGACGTTGACGGCCTTCCGATGGAGATCACGCGCATCGGCCACAACTTCGGCAAGATCCACGAGCAGGCGATCGCCCGCTTCGAGATCCGTCGCTTCGAGAAGGACGGTGTGACGCAGCGCGGCGCGCCCGAACAGCTCGAAATCCCGGGCGCGACGTTCCGCAAATCGGGCCTCGGCAAGGACGTCACCGACAAGTTCCTCGCCGGCCTGCCCGGCGTACAGAAGGAAGGTACCGACGGTCTGATCGTCGCTGCGCGATGGGTGCTGCACAAGATGCCACCGCACACACGCACGGTCTGTCTCGAATTCTTCGGCCAGGTGCGCGAAGCGGTGCCGGCGATCGTCGAAATCACCGACTACTTCAAGCCCGGCGGCGCCGGCCACGCGGCGGGCGTGCAACTTGCCGGCCTTGAGCACCTCGATGAGCGCTACGTGAAAGCCATCGGCTACAACGCCAAGGCCAAGCGCCATGGTCGACCGAAGATGGTGCTGATTGGCGACGTCGTCGGACATGACGAAACGGCCGTGATGTCCGCCGCTTCGGAGGTGGTGCGTCTGTGCAACCTGCGTTCGGCCGAAGGATTCATCGCCGTCGACCCCGACACACGCAAGAAATATTGGCTCGACCGCTCGCGGACCGCCGCCATCTCCAAGCACACCAACGCCTTCAAGCTCAACGAGGACGTGGTCATTCCGCTGCCGCGCATGGGCGACTACTGCGACGGCGTCGAGCGCATCAACATCGAGCTGTCGATCCACAACAAGCTGGCGCTGTGCGACAACTTGAGCGAGTTCCTCAAGGGAGACCTGCCGCTGCGCAGCACCGACGCGACAATCGATGCCGAGGTGCTGATCGGCGACTGCCGGCAGGCGGCACTCGACGCGGTCGCCACCGTGCGCACCCGCTGGCAATGGCTGCTCGACCACCTCGACCTGCCGCTTGCCGCCGCCGAGGTGCAATTCGCCGAGTACGGTGTTCAGGGCGGCAAGCTGACCAACAAGGCGCCGACGCCGACCCTGTTCCATCGCCTGCAGGATTATTCCGTTCGCGTATCGTGGAAGAACGAACTACGCCCGCAACTGGAAACGATCTTCGACGGCAAGGTCTTCCAGCCGGTGCTGGAACGCATCGACGCAATCCACAAACAGACGCTGCGCAGCCGCGTCTTCGTCGCCCTGCACATGCACGCCGGCGACGGCAACGTGCACACCAACATCCCGGTGAACTCGGACGACTATGCGATGCTGCAGACCGGCAATCGTGCCGTCGAACGCATCATGCACCTTGCGCGCTCGCTTGACGGTGTCATCTCCGGCGAGCACGGCATCGGCATTACCAAGCTGGAATTCCTCACTGAGGAGGAGATTCGTCCGTTCCGCGAGTACAAGCAACGCATCGACCCGAACGGCCATTTCAACCAGGGCAAGCTGATGGCCGGCAGCGATTTGCGCGGCGCATACACTCCCTCCTTCTCGCTGCTCGGTGCCGAGTCGCTGATCCTCGAACAGTCGGAAATCGGCCGCATCTCGACGATGGTCAAGGACTGCCTGCGCTGTGGCAAGTGCAAGCCGGTCTGCTCGACGCACGTACCGCGCGCAAACCTGCTCTACTCGCCGCGCAACAAGATCCTCGGCACCTCGCTG
>QKII01000143.1 GCA_003249625.1 Propionivibrio sp.
TCAACGCGATTGCGACAGTTGTTGTGGTCATCGTGGCCATCGGGGTAACCATTGCCAGTTACGTTATGGCGCAACAGGAGCGCAGGCGTTCGCTGGAGGTTGCTGCCGCGCAGCGCGCCGGTTGACGCAAGGGAACAGGGGCATGGCCGTGGCGGTCAGCCTGTGATTTTTAACAATGCAGATACGACTTGAGGAGGGGAAATGGCACTATTTCTGAATGAGGACGATGTCCGCCAACTGCTAACCATGCCGATGACCATCGATGCGGTCGAGGAGGCGCATCGGGAGCTTTCGCACAACCGGGCAATCGACATTCCACGCCAGCGCACCCGTCTGCCTCAGACGGCGCTGCACATCCTGCAAGGTGCTCTGCCTGGTCGCGACGCGATCGGATACAAGGCCTATACCAGCAACCGATCCGGCATCCGTTTCCTTGTTCACGTTTTCAGCGCGGCCAGCGGCTCTCTGAGGGTGGTGATGCAGGCCGATTACCTTGGAATGATGCGCACCGGCGCGGCTTCGGGCGTGGCGACCAAATGGCTGGCACGGCCCGATGCAGAGGTTCTTGGCGTTTTTGGCGCCGGCTGGCAGGCGGAAGGGAACATCGAGGCGATTGCCGCCGTACGCAAGCTGACCAAGGTCAAGGTGTTCGCGCGCAACGCGGAACGCCTGGCGACGTTCTGTGCCCGGTTGTCGGATCGTCTCGAACTCGACGTCGTTCCTGCGGCATCGGCTGAGGAAACGGTACGTGGCAGCGATATTGTCAGCACGATCACTACCGCCTCCTCACCACTGTTCGACGCGGCCTGGCTTTCGCCCGGGACGCACATCAACGCCGCCGGATCGAATTCGCTGATTCGTCGCGAAGTCGGTGAGGATGTGCTCAAGGTCTGCAAACCGATCGTCGTCGATAGCGTGGACACGGCGCTCAAGGAAGCGGGCGATCTGCTGCCGGTGCTGGAAAAAGGCCGACTCAATGAACGTCAGTTGGTTGAAATCGGCGACGTGATCATCGGCAACCATCCCGGCCGCTCGAAGCCCGAAGACATCACCCTTTTCGAATCGCAAGGCATGGCGATTCAGGACATCGCCGTGGCCGTACGCCTTGAGGCGCTCGCCCGCGAGCAGGGAATGGGCGTCGAGCTGCCTTATGGCAATTAGGGGCAAGAAAAGGTGCCTGCACTGATGATTGACGGCGCGCGCGTCTTGCCATGACAATGCGCCACGTTCCCGCCGCGGAATGTGGCGGGGCAACCGACTTTGCGCGAATTCATTCACGGGAGAGTTTGTGGCCAAGGGACTGAGCCAAGCGCTCGAAATTGCCGTGCTGACGGATCCGGGGCTGGTTCGCGGGCACAATGAAGACTCCGTCTTTGCAAATCCTGTTCGCGGCTTGGTGATCCTGGCCGACGGCATGGGCGGCTACAACGCCGGTGAGGTTGCCAGCGGAATGGCGACTTCGTTTCTGGCCTCCGCGCTTGAAACATCCTTTTTTGACACGCCGTCTGCTGCCGGAGATGAAGTGAATGGTTCGGCGTATGCCAGCGCGTGCCTCCGGGAAAGCATCGAAAAGGCCAATACCGCCATCTTCAATGCTGCGAGCAGCGAGCCCGACTTCGAGGGGATGGGAACGACGCTGGTGAGCGCGATTTTTCATGATGGTCGCGTGACAGTAGCGCATGTCGGCGATTCTCGTCTGTATCGCCTGCGCGATCAGGCGCTTAGCGTGATGACCCGCGATCATTCGTTGCTTCAGCAGCAGATCGATTGCGGGATGATTACGCCGGAAGAAGCGCGCTTTTCACAAAACAAGAATCTGGTGACACGAGCCATGGGGGTCGATCCGGCGGTCGATCCAGAGATCAACGAATTTCCGGTGCTCCCGGGAGACCTCTATCTTTTCTGCTCTGACGGCCTGAACGACATGCTGCCGGACGAAGAGATAGCACTTGCGCTGCAGACGCTCTCGGCCAACCCGGCGTTGGCAGCCTCACAACTCGTTCAGATGGCCAACGACAATGGCGGGCGGGACAACATCTCGGTCGTCGTCGTCAAGGTTCTGCAGCCGTTCTGAAGAACAGGTGAATAACAATGGCAAAGCTGATTTTGAGCATGGACGGTCTGGTTCTCAAAGAGATATCGCTGACCAAGGAACGAACCACGATCGGTCGACGCCCGGTCAATGACATCCAGATCGACAACCTGGCAATCAGTGGCGAACACGCCGCAGTGGTGACCATCCTCAACGATTCCTTCCTTGAGGACTTGAACAGCACCAACGGTACGCTGGTCAACGGGCAGCCAGTGAAGAAGCACTTCCTCAAAAACGGCGATGTCATCGAACTCGGCAAATACAAGCTTAAATACATCGCCGAACAGGCTACATCCGCTGCTGAGCCGGACTACGAGAAAACCATGGTGTTGCGCTCGGGGGATGTGCAACAGGGGCCTGCAGTTGGTGGAGCCGCCATCGAGGCGAGCGGTGCTTCCCCCGCGCAATCGCCA
>QKII01000208.1 GCA_003249625.1 Propionivibrio sp.
ACCGCAGCCGGCTTTCCGGGCCGCTGCTCGACCGTATCGACCTGCAGATCGAAGTGCCTGCGTTACCAGCCGAGGCGCTGCAAGGCGCTCCCAGCGGCGAACCCTCTGCGACGGTTCGCGCGCGGGTCATGACGGCCCGTGAACGGCAGTTGCTACGGCAGAACAAACCGAATGCCCGCCTGTCGCCTGGCGAAGTTGATATCCATTGCCGACCCGATGAGGCGGGGGCAGCGCTGCTTGGTAGCGCAACGAGACGCCTCAATCTCTCTGCACGCGCGTACCATCGCGTCCTGCGCGTCTCGCGCAGCATCGCCGATCTCGCGGGAGTGGACGCCATCCAGCCCGCACATATTGCCGAAGCCATCCAGTATCGTCGCTTCAACAAGGAATAGAACAAGTATGACCCCCTCAAGCAGCACCGGCAGCGGCCGGCAGGGCATTGCATTTCTGCTCGCCGCGCTGGCGACGATCGGCCCTTTCTCGGTTGATACTTATCTGCCGTCTCTGCAAAACATCGCGGAGTCGTTCCAGGCTTCGCCGCTGGAGGTGCAGCAAACACTGACGTCGTACCTGTTCACGTTTTCCGTAACATCCCTATGGCACGGCGCCATTTCCGATGCCCTGGGGCGGCGCCGGGTCATCCTCGTCACGCTCGGCCTGTTTATCGCTGTCTCCTTGGGCTGCGTGTTTGCCACCCGCATCGAGCATCTATGGATACTGCGCGGCTTGCAGGGTCTGGCGGCCTGCGCCGGAGTGGTCATCAGCCGTGCCATCGTGCGCGACATGTTCAGCGGCCCGGCGGCACAGCGCTTGATGTCGCATATCACGATGATGTTCGCCATTGCCCCGGCCATCGCCCCGGTAATCGGCGGGCAATTGCAGTCACTGTTCGGCTGGAAATCGATCTTTATCTTTCTGGTGCTGTTCGGTAGCCTCCTGCTCTACAGCAGTTGGCGCTGGTTACCGGAAACTCTGCCGGTGGAGCGCCGCCAGTCACTACACCCCGGCTATCTTGCGAGAAGCTACTGGAAGGTGATGACTTCTCCGGTCTTTCTCCTCGCCTGCGGCGGCCTGGCTTTCAATTTTTCCGGCTTCTTCCTGTACATCATGTCCGCGCCGGTATTCCTGATGCGCCACCTCGGCGTACCGGAAACGGGTTTTCTCTGGCTCTTCGGTCCCGCGATGATCGGTTTGCTTTCCGGCTCCTGGACATCGGGTCGGGTAGCGGGAAAACTTTCGCCGCAACAGACGATCATGCGTGGTTATCTGGTCATGGGCGCCGCCGTACTGGCCAACCTCGCGCTGAATCTTTGGGTCACACCGTCACTGCCGTGGCACATTCTGCCCATCCCCTTCTATACCTTCGGCATGTCACTGACCATGCCAAGTCTGACCCTGCTGGCCCTTGAACCGTTTGCCGAGCAACGCGGCCTGGCGGCGTCCTGCCAGATGTTCCTGCAATCCTTGAACAACAGCCTGATCGCCGGCCTGGTCGCGCCGATTGCCTGGGGATCGCTGCTAACGTTGTCGCTGGGCATGGCGGGGCTGATGTTGACCGGTGCTGCGTCGTCGGCAACGTATTTCTGGCTGATCCGTCGGGTACGTGACTGAAAGGCTCAGGCGTTATGTGCATGTGCCGCCTCGTAGGCGGCAAGCGTCACCCCCGCTCGTGCCAGAAACTCCCGTAGCAGCTTGATCTCCTGCTTCGGGCACGTCGCGTTGTTGTGCGGATGGTGCATGAAGAACTCGAAACGATTGAGCACGATGCGAAAGCGCGCGCCGTGCGCCGATTCGATAGTCGCGCCGAGGTGGCCGAGCAGAGATTCGACTTCACGCCAGTGGATATTCGCGCTGGGTGGGTCGCGGTAGATCGCTTGCAGCAGATGCAGATGTTTGTTGCTCATGGCCGCCTCGCTGAGTGTGTCTCCTTGCCATCATAGACCACGCGGCGGAACGGGAAAACGCGTGCAAAGAAAAGGCGCCTCGCAGGACGCCCCTTTTTCTGGCTGAACCCTGGAGTTACAGCGCGGCGATCTTCGCGCGCATCGCCTCGGTACCGGCGACAACCTTGTCGAGAATGGCATCGAGCGCCCAGAAACGCTCACGCACATCGAAGGTGATCGTCCGGCTCTTGATCGAGGCAAAGGTGCCGATGCGCTGGTGGTACATCTTGGCCAGCACCGGGTAGCCGAACGCCTCGGACAGCGCGGCGAGAACCAGGAAGGTAGCGACTTCGTCAGCCAGTTCTGGGTGCTTCGTGCCGGACGTGTAAAGCCATTTGTAGAGGTCCGGATGGAAGTTGGTATTGACCCCGTTGAAGCCGCGCGAACCGGCCTTCATCGCGTCATAGGCGATTGCCGCGTTGGCATTGAGAATGGCGAACGGCGTACCGGCAGTCATCGCCACGCGCCGCTTTACCGTTTCCAGGTCGCAGGAAACGTCCTTGAGCATGACGAAGCGACCGCTATCGACGCAGAAGCGCAGCTCGTCGTCGGT
>QKII01000463.1 GCA_003249625.1 Propionivibrio sp.
GTGAAACAAGCGGGAAGATGCCTACAACAATTACATCACCCGCTCCCCGCTCCGCAACCGGTTACGAAGCAGCTGAACCCTTGCGTCAATGGCTTCAAGCTCACCAAGATGCGCTCGCTCTTCGTCGCTGGTAACGAGGATCTTGTCGATGCCGCCATTGCGAATGACGAGCCGCTGCTCGGCCATCAGTGCAAGTATCGGGTCGTGGGTGGCCATCAGCACGATCTTTTCCTGCCGGACCAAGAGCTGCAGCGCCTTCTTTCGGTCAATGCCGGCATTCTCGACTTCGTCAATCAGCACGACCGGCGAAGCGGAAAGGAAGGCAGTATCGGCGATCATCAGCGCCCGCGACTGGCCGCCGGACAGTGCGGTAACAGGCGTCGCCGCGCTGAACGATTCACCGGCGAGCCGGTTGGCCTGCAGGATGATGTCGGCAACAATGGTTTCGCTGTCGATCTGCCGGCTTTCCGCATGCATGCGGATGAAGTCGCCGGCCGAGAGGTCCATGACGAAATTCATGTTCTGCGAGAGCTGTGCTACCAGCTTGTGCTCCAGGGCAAAGCGCAGCTCCGGGTCAGGTACCTTGTAGTTGATCAGGATGCGGCGGCTAGTCGGCGTGTCGCCCTGCGCCATCCACTCGATGTCGGCAAGCAAGCGGCTCTTGCCCGAGCCGGTCGGGCCGACGATGCTCGTGATGCTGCCTGGACGCAACGTAATTTCGCAGCCTTCCGGCTCGCCCGCCTTGTTGTAGCCGCCGATCACCGTCAGGGATTCGACCTTGAGCGGTGAATGACGAACAGGCGGATGCAGCAAGCGATCGAGATGGCTGAGCAATTGCTCCGGCCCGATACCGATGTTCTCGAAATGGTCGGAGGACAGCTGCGCCAGATGCTCGGCCAGCGAGCCTTGCGACGGCATCTCGATACCGAAACCGGCGAGTTGGGCTTTCAGCACCGGGTACACCGTATCCAGTTCGCCCAGCGGACGCTGCCACCACGATTCACATGCATTCATCGTTACACCTTGATCTTTCGGATGTTGCCTTCCTGGAAATCGTCGCCAATACGGATTTCCCCAAGGCAATAGGAACAGAGCGCGGCAGGCAGCGTGAAGCGCAGAGAGCCCCCTTCCAGCGTCGGCACGTCGGCCGCGTCATCGAGCAGCGTCGTCAGTTCAAAAGCCCCCTGCCCGGTTATGCCGTTTACGTGCAGAATGCGCGCCTTGCTGTTGGCTTGCCGCACCTTGAACGCGAACACTTCGCGCTCGGCCTGCGAGACGATGTCTCCCTTGGTGATAACGACGATGTCCGCCATCTTGAGCATCGGCCCCACCTTCTTCGGCGTATTGATGCCCATCAGGTTGTCGATGACGCAGATCGCCAGGACACCGCGAATGTGCGGCGAGCAACGGTTGCAAAGGCCGGCACTCTCGGAGATCAGCAAGTCGAATGCCTCACCCACGCCCCAGCGCACGCAGTCGTCGATGTTGCTGACGAAGTAATGATCGGGACACAGGTTACCGGACAGACCCACCCGTACGGGCACGTCGAGCGCGGCGTAGCGTTCATCGTCATCGGTGGCGAGGCAGTCGAACTTGACGACGCCGACCTTGCGCCCTTCTCTCTGCAGCACGCGGATGACGTTGGCCAATACCGACGTCTTGCCGGACGACGGTGGGCCGGAGACGGTAATCAGCTTCATCCGCCACGCCTTACACTGGCGGGCAAGCCGGCCTGGAATTCGGCATCGAGCGCGTTGGACAACGCATTGAAATCGCTGGACGCTAGGGTATCCATGTCGGCCATCGAGTACGGCAGCGACCAATCCATCGCGTCGATGGTGTGGATGTCTCCCTTGGCGAGCACATCGCGCAGGGCGTCGCTCCAGAAGAACGACAGTACGTCGCGGCATACCTCAATCTTTTCCTGTTTCACGAAAAGCAGCATCGGCGTCAGGATCGGACCGTCGCTCAGCTTCACTTCCACCACGCGCTTGCGGCTCGGGATCTGTCGGATCGCCGCGCTTGGCATGAGCACGAATCGGGCACGATCGGGATCGCTCGAATCCATGCTCTTGATGATCTGCGAAAAATGCTTCAGATAACGCACGTTGGCGGCAAACTGCCGCGGCGCGGCCACGCCCAGGCGCGTCCGCAAGACCATCAGCAGCGCCGTGCCGGAAACGTGGCCGCTGCAGCCATGCATACCGATTTCGCCCCGGTAGCATGGATTGACAAGGTCATTCCATGTCGAGGGGATCGGACTCGATGATTCGACGCTTTCGTCCATCACCATGCCCCACGAGCCGAAGCCGAGGAAGCCGAGGTTGTGCTTTCCACCGACGGCGCTGAATTCCGGGGAGAGAAGGCCCGCCCATTCTGGTCGCGTTACACCAATGTAAAGACCCGAGTCGATAAAGCGCGACTTGAATGGCTGGGTGAACAGCGTGTGGTAGTTGTTGGTCAGCCAGACATCCGGTGCCTTGTCGATCGTC
>QKII01000257.1 GCA_003249625.1 Propionivibrio sp.
CTTGCCGGTGGATAGCCACGACGAGGTGGGCGAGACCAAGGATGCGTTCAATCGCTTCGCCGCGATCCTGCGTGGGATGGTTAGCGAGATCAAGAACGATTCTTCGAAACTGATCGAGGGTATCGAACGGGTGGCTCAGGCGACAGAGGATATAAGCAGCGGTTCGAAGGAGCAGGCGTCATCGGCTAACGCGACAGCTGCGGCGGTCGAAGAGATGACCGTCAGCATCAGCCACATCGCTGATTCGGCGAAAAACGCCGAGCAATTGACGCGCGATGCCGGGGAGGCTTCGCAGCGGTTGGCCGGGGATGTCATGGAAACAGCCGAGGAAATCGCGCGCATTTCCACGACCGTGCAGCAACTCGAAACGGTGCTGCATGAACTCGATGGGCGTTCGGCGCAGATCAGCACGGTTGTTGGGGTGATCAAGGAAATCGCTGACCAGACCAATCTGCTGGCGCTCAACGCGGCAATCGAAGCAGCGCGGGCGGGCGAGCAGGGGCGAGGCTTTGCGGTGGTTGCAGATGAGGTGCGGAAACTTGCCGAGAGGACGGGCGTTTCCACGGTGGAAATCGGCGATACGATCAGCCTGATCCAGGCGGAAACGAAGAAAGCGGTGGCCAGCATGGAAGAAGCCGTACAGCAGGTTCACCGCGGTGTCGAGAAATCACAGGCGGTGACCTCGTCCATTGCCCAGATCGAGCAGAATGCCCAAGTCATCGAACAGGCGCTGGTGACGATAGCCTCGGCAACCTCAGAGCAGTCGCTCGCCAGCCAGGAGATCGCCCGCAACATCGCACGCATGCACGAGATGACAGAAAGCGCCGATGCGTCGATTCAGGAAACGCAGACCGAGACCGAGCGTCTGCGTGGGGTAGCGCGCGATGTCCGGGTGCAGATGGACAAGTTCCGGGTGTGATCGGGTGGCCGGGTTTTCCCCGGCCTGTCCCTGCGGCTTCAGCCGTTTAGCCAGGCTTCGCGCAAGCGGCTCGTCGCGGGCATACTGGTCAGCTTGACGGCGTCTTCGGCGTGCGGTCCGGGAACGACGGTGAAAGTCATCAGCTCATCGCGGCGGAAAGCGTGGATCATTAGCGTTTCGCCAGGCTGGTGTCTGCTCAGGATCTGGTCGAGATTCTTCGCTGTGATGCGCAGTCCGTCGATGGCAACCAGCACGTCGCCGGCAGAGAGTCCGGCGGCTTGTGCCTCTCCGCCGTCGTAAACCGTGGCCAGGCGGAGGTCGTTTCCCTCGCTGGCCGTCTTGACGCCAAGTGAAGGTTTCTTGGCCTTTTCCGCCATCAGACGAATTCCGAAGGAGGACAGCAACGTCTTCAGCGGAAGGTCGCGGGTGCCGTGGATCGCTTCGGTGAAAAAACGCTTCAGATCCAGGCCGGAAAGCTCTTCCGCGATCTTCCGCACGTCGTCGTCGTTTACTCCATGGCCGGTGAGGCCGAAGCGTTGCCAGAGGACACGCATCACGTCGTCGAGCGACGCTGTGCTCTTCAGGCGCAGCGTGAGGTCGAGCGCCAGTGCGGCAAGCGCGCCCTTGGCGTAATAGCTGACGACGGCGTTCGGCGTGTTCTCGTCCGGCCGGTAGAACTTGCTCCAGGCGTCGAAGCTCGATTCGGCGAGCGACTGGCGCAGACGGCCGGGGGTGCGGTGGACGTTGCCGATCGTCTTGCCAGTGAGTTCCAGCCAGTCTTTCCGCTCGATGACACCGCTGCGCAGGAGTGCGAGATCGTCGTAGTACGAGGTAATGCCCTCGAACGCCCAAAGCTGCGTCGTGTAGTTCTCTCGGTCGAGGTCGTAGGGGACGAAGGCCGCAGGCTTGATGCGCTTCACGTTCCAGGTGTGGAAATACTCGTGGCTGCACAGCCCGAGAAAGGTGCGATAGCTTTCCGGCAACCCCTTCATCCCCTTGTACGGCAAATCGTTGCGCGAGCAGAGCAGAGCGGTGGAGGCGCGGTGTTCCAGTCCGCCGTAGCCTTCGCCGACGGCAGTGACGAGGAAAACGTAACGCTGCATTGGCGCTGGTTCGCCGAAGAAGCGGATCTGCCATTCGCAGACGCGCTTGAGATCGCTGGCGAGACGTTCGCTGTCGCAATCGTGTCGACCGGTGATGGCGATATCGTGCGGGACGCCGCAGGCATCGAAGGAGATGAGCGTGAACGTGCCCATTTCCACCGGATGGTCGATCAGGTCATCGTAGCTGTCGGCGCGATACCAACCGAAGCCATAGGGCTTGGCGCAACCCTTCTCACCGGTTGCCGGCGCCAGCGAGGTGGCAATGCGCCAGTTCCGGAAGCCAGAGCCTTCCGGTCGCCGCAGTTCCACGAGACAGGGGGAGCCCTCCTGTCCGAGCGGGCGCAGGAAGACGCTGGTGCCGTTGAAGAAGGCATGCGTCTGGTCGAAATGCGCGCCGCGCACGGAAAGATCCCAGGCGTGGATCTCGCACGTGACTGTCAGTGGCGTGGGCTTTTTCAACGGCGCGG
>QKII01000239.1 GCA_003249625.1 Propionivibrio sp.
CGAAGGCAAGGGTCCGCAAGCGGCAGTCGAGTATGGTGCGGCGCACGGTGCCTTGGCGATGACCACGCCGGGCGACACCTCGATGGTGCGCGTCGAGGAAGTCGAAGCCGCCATGAAGGGCAAGGGCGCTCGCGTCATCCGGTAGTTTTTCCCCTGCAGCGACAATCAATGCTGCAAACAAACTTTCGGCCCCTTCACGGGGCCGTTTTTTCGCCTGCATGGTTCATGGGGGCGCGAATCACCGTATAATTTCGAGCGGTCCCGCGGGCAAATGACGACAACGAAAGCCGGCGTTTCCCCTAATTCCTGAATCGGTTTTTGTCTTTCATGCGCATTTTGCTCAGTAACGACGATGGCTATTTCGCTCCCGGTATCGAGCATCTTGCACGCGCCCTGGCGGCCATTGCCGATATCACAGTGGTTGCTCCCGAACGTGACCGGAGCGGGGCCAGTAATTCGCTGACACTTGATCGGCCCCTGTCTCTGCGACGTTCGGCCAACGGCTTCTACTACGTGAACGGCACGCCGACCGACTGCGTGCATCTGGCGGTGACCGGAATGCTCGATGAACTGCCCGACATGGTGGTTTCCGGCATTAACAACGGCGCCAACATGGGCGACGATACGATCTATTCGGGAACCGTAGCTGCAGCGACCGAAGGCTTCCTTCTCGGGATCCCATCGGTTGCCGTGTCGCTTTGTAGCAAGGCTGGCGCGCACTACGAGACCGCTGCGCGTGTGGCTCTCGAGGTTGTACGGATGGTCCGGGATCGCCAGCAAGGCGAGCCGCTCTTGCTCAATGTCAACGTTCCCGACGTGCCCTACGAAGCCTTGCGCGGAAACACGGTTACCCGCCTTGGCCGGCGGCACAAGGCCGAGTCTGTAGTGCGGGCTGTTACTCCGCGCAATGAAACCGTATATTGGGTTGGTGCTGCCGGGGAAGCGCAAGATGCAGGCGAAGGAACCGATTTTCATGCGGTGGCCAACTGTCAGGTGTCCATTACTCCGCTGCAGATCGATCTGACACACACCGGCCAGATGGGCATGGTGCGCAGTTGGCTGCAGCAATGATGCGGAGTGCCACCGGCGTCGGCATGACATCGCAGCGCACGCGAACGCGCATGATCGAGCGTTTGCGTGAGCGGGGCATCCGCGACGAGCAGGTTCTGGCAGCGATCGCTGCGGTTCCCCGACATTTGTTTGTGGAGGAAGCGCTGGCGTCGCGGGCATACGAGGACACTGCGCTGCCGCTCGGTTTCTCGCAGACCATCTCGCAGCCGTATGTGGTGGCGCGGATGATCGAAGTGCTTCGCCAAGGGCGTGCCGGACTGGGCAAGACGCTGGAAATCGGGGCCGGCTGCGGTTACCAGGCTGCCGTTCTCGCGCAATTGACGAGCGAAGTCTACGCCGTCGAGCGCATCGAGCCACTTCTCGCGCGGGCGAAGCTGAATTTGCGGGCAATCAAGCAGTTTCGTGTGCGTCTAAAGTACGCCGATGGGCAATTGGGGATTCCAGAGGCTGCACCGTTCGATACGATCATTGTAGCCGCGGCGGCGCAGGGCGTGCCGCCCGCCCTTTTGCAGCAATTGGCGCTTGGTGGCAGAATGCTCCTTCCTTTGGGCTCGGCATCGCAGCAATTGGTGCTGATCGAAAGGCGCGCCGAGGGCTATGTCGAATCCCGTCTGGACGATGTTCGTTTCGTCCCATTACTTTCAGGAGTCGAATGAAGAAGAGTTTTTCTTTTGCCACGATCGGGCGTGTCTGCGCTTGGGGCGTTGCGACTGCACTAGCCGGCGCACTGTCCGGATGTGCAAGCAAGTTTCCCGCACCGGTCGTTGAGCGTGGTGGTTTACCTTCTGCGACGGTCGCCGCTCCTTCGACCTACACGGTCAAAGCCGGCGATACGCTCTACAGCATCGCCCGCGATCACGGCATGGATCATCGCGAACTGATCGCGCTAAACAATATCGAAAACCCCAATCAGATCTCCGTCGGGCGCGTCCTTAAGATACGTCCGGCGGTCGCTCCGTCGACAACCGATGGGGTGACTACCGCTCCGGTGACGTCCGATGTGGTGACGGTTCGCCCGATCGATGGCGGGCTTCCTCCTGAAAGCAGCACGGTAGGTGGAGATAGCGCGACACTCAAGCGTGAACCGAAAGTGGGCAAGCTGCCGTATTCGGATGAGACGCTCGCCAGGCTACAGGCTGAGGAACAGCAGAAGTCAGTGGCGGTTGCGCCTTCGGCTGCTGAGGTTGAGCCGAAACCGGCAGAGAGGTCGTCCGAGAAACCTGCCGAATCCGCAACGACGGGTGACGAGGTGCCCTGGATCTGGCCCGCAAATGGAAAAATCGTCGGAACGTTCAGCGAAAACGGCAGCAAAGGCGTCGATATCGCAGGCAAGGCTGGTGATCCCGTGATTGCCGCTGGCGACGGGAAAGTCGTTTACAGTGGTACGGGTTTGCGCGGATATGGCAAACTGGTGATCGTCAAGCACAATAACACCTACCTGTCGGCTTACGCGCACAATCAGAATATCCTGGTTAAGGAAGGTCAGTCGGTTACCAAGGGGCAGAAGATTGCTGAAATGGGCAATAGCGATGCCGATCAGGTCAAGTTGCATTTCGAGGTTCGCCGTCAAGGGAAACCGGTTGATCCACTGAAGCATCTGCCGCCACGATGACCATGACAGGGAATAGCGATCAAGAGTCCGATTTGATGGATAACGAGATGTCGCCAGAGGAGGATGAGGAGGAGGCGTTCCTCTCCGACCCGGAAGAGGAAGAGGCGACGCCAGCACCGGAAGTCGAACTGCTGAACGACGTTACCCAGCACTATCTCAACGAAATCGGTGCCAAGCCGTTGTTTACGCCGGAAGAGGAGTATTCCTGGGCATGCCTTGCGCGCCAAGGGGATTTCGTCGCGCGGCAGAAGATGATCGAGCACAACCTGCGCCTGGTGGTAAACATTGCCAAGCACTACCTCAACCGCGGTATCCCGTTGCTCGATCTCATTGAAGAGGGAAACCTCGGACTGATTCACGCCATCGAGAAATTCGATCCGGAGCGCGGTTTTCGCTTCTCGACCTACGCTACATGGTGGATTCGTCAAAGTATCGAGCGGGCCATCATGAACCAGTCGCGCACCATTCGGCTGCCGGTACATGTGGTCAAGGAAATCAACCTGATCCTGCGCGCGTTCCGGCATCTGGAAATGGCGAATGGCAAGGAAACGCGGCTGGAACAGATCGCCCATTTGATTGATCGTTCAGTGGACGATGTGCGGCGTGCGATTTCGCTCAACGAGCATATCGCGTCGCTCGACGCGCCGCTGGAGATAGACCCGGATCACACCATCGCCGATGCCATTGCCGATGAAAACGCACTCGATCCGGAGGAACTGCTGCAGTCTACCGAGGTCGGAAGCCTGGTCAATCAATGGGTCGACCAACTTACCGACAAGCAGCGGCGAGTCCTTGAGCGACGCTACGGACTCGGCGGTGCCGAGATCAGCACCTTGGAGGAAGTCGCTGCTGAACTCAACCTGACCCGCGAGCGGGTACGCCAGATCCAGATCGAGGCGCTCGACCAGTTGCGCCGGGTTATAAAGCGCGGCGGCGTGACACGCGATAACCTGATTTGACGCTGTTGTGTTGTCCCGACTCGGCGTAAGCCGAAGTCGCGGTCTGCGTGTGTTTTCTGTCCTGTATCCCCTGAGACAGGTAATTCTGAAAAGGAAAGCGTGAGATGAGCAAGAAAGTCGCGATATTCGATTCCTCTTTGCGAGATGGTGCCCAGGCCGAGGGCATTTCGTTCTCTGTCGAGGATAAACTCAAGCTTCTCGCGCTTCTTGATGATCACGGCGTTGACTATATCGAGGCTGGCAACCCCGGTTCGAACCCGAAGGATCTTGAATTCTTCGCCCGCGCCAAGGCAGTTGCGCTCAAACATGCCAAATTGGCGGCTTTCGGCAGCACAAGGCGGCGTGAGATCAAGGTCGAACAGGATAGCAACGTCCAGTCCCTGCTGTTGGCGGACACGCCTGTCATTGTCATTTTCGGAAAAAGCTGGGATTTTCACGTTACCGACATCATCCGCACCACGCTGGAAGAAAACCTGGCGATGATTCGCGAGACGGTTGCGTTTTTCAAGGCCAAGGGCAAGGAAGTTGTCTACGACGCCGAGCATTTCTTCGACGGCTACAAAAACAATCCGGAATACGCGGTCAAGACCTTGCAGGCGGCTGTCGATGGAGGTGCGGAAGCTCTTGTCCTGTGTGATACAAACGGTGGAACTTTCCCGTCGGAAATTGGGGCGATCGTCGCAAAAATGACGGGGTTGTTTCCCGTAACGATGGGGATCCACGCACACAACGACTGCGGGATGGCCGTGGCCAACAGCGTTGCCGCGGTGGAAAACGGTGCGCGCCATGTGCAGGGTACCTACATTGGCTTCGGTGAGCGTTGTGGCAATGCCAACCTGTCGACGATCATTGCCAATTTGGGCGTTAAGCGTGATTACGAGTGCCTGCCTGCGGATCAGTACCGGAACATCGTGCATGTGGCGCGGCATGTGGCGGCGATTTCCAATATCGCGCTCAACGAACGCGAGCCGTTCATCGGCAACAGCGCCTTCGCGCACAAGGGCGGGATGCATATCGACGGCGTCAACAAGGCTTCGCACTCCTTCGAACACATCAATCCGGAACTCGTTGGCGGTCAGCGGCGCTTCCTGATGAGCGAGGTGTCGGGGCGGCGGATGATCCTGGACAAGATCTGGGAAGTCGATCAGAACGTAACGAAGGACGATCCCGTGACTGACCGCATCATGAAGCGGTTGAAGGAGTTGGAGCACGAGGGATACCAGTTCGAGGGAGCCGAGAGTTCGTTCGAATTGGTTGTCCGCAAGCAACTCGGGC
This sequence comes from Propionivibrio sp., assembly GCA_003249625.1. Next base: position 4,918 of record QKII01000239.1, read on the forward strand.
GTTACCGCTCGTTCTTCGAATTGGAGCACTTCAAGATCATTGGCGAGCAGCCGACCAAGGGCGAATTCGGTTCCTCGGCGATCATCAAGGTGAAGGTCGATGGCGAGGACGAGATCACCGCGGCCGAAGGCGACGGCCCGGTGCATGCGCTCGACAGCGCGTTGCGCAAGGCGTTGGAAACGTTTTATCCCGAACTGTCGAATGTTCACCTGACCGACTACAAGGTGCGCGTGATCAATGGCAAGGACGCCACCGCGGCAAAAGTGCGTGTTCTCCTGCAATCGACCGACGGAGATGCGATCTGGACGACCGTTGGTGTGTCGACGGACATCATCGAGGCGAGCTGGCTGGCGCTGGTCGACTCGATCGAATACAAGCTGATCAAGCTGGAAGAGGCGAAACTGTCCGGCAGAAAGTAAAAAAAGTTCTTGGTGCGGGCGCCGTTCAGGGCGCCGCAACTGCTGCGGTGTCTGCTTCGCGAAGCGATTCGGCGAGCAGGAATACCGACATCGCGTAGAAGCTCGATCGGTTGTAGCGGGTGATTACGTAGAAATTGTCGAAGCCGACCCAGTATTCGGTCGGCTGCGCCGGTGACTCCAAGTCGATGAGGGCGGCAGGCAGTTCGGCCAGATCCTCTGAGTTGCTCAACGTAGCCACTCCCTTGTTCTGAAGTTCGCGCAACGGCAGTGCTGGCTTGATGCCGGCAGAGATCAGGGCAGATGGGTCGCCGCTGATCTCGGCCTGGATTGCGACCGGCGCCTTGGCTTGCCAACCATGCTGGTTCAGGAAGCGGGCGACACTGCCGATGGCATCGGGTACGCTCCCGCGCAAGTCAATGCGATCGTCGCCATCGAAATCGACCGCATAATTCCGCTGGCTGCTCGGCATGAATTGCGGAATGCCAATGGCTCCTGCGTACGAGCCGCGGTAATCCTTCGGGCTAATGCCGTTTTCGCGGGCCATCAGCAGGAACTGTTCGAGTTCGTTACGGAAAAACGGTGCGCGTGGCGGGTAATCGAAAGCGAGTGTCGCCAAGGCTTCCAGGACGCTGAATTTTCCCGTGTTCCGTCCGTATTCCGTTTCCACTCCGATGATTGCCACGATGATTTCCTGCGGTACGCCGTAGAGGGCTTCGGCGCGGATCAATTCGGCACGGTTTTCGCTCCAGAAGCGCAAGCCGTGCGTTAGCCTGCGTTCATTTAGAAAACGTTCGCGGTAACGTTGCCAGGAGCGTTGCAGTTCCGGTACGGCGGCCGGGCGAATCGCCCGCAGGACGGTTGCGTTGGAGCGGACCGATTCAAACTGTCGGGTCAGGTAGGCCGTGTCAAAGCCGTATTCCTGGTGCATGTGCTGGATGAACTCCTGAACCGCTGGCGATTCGCTGAAGGCCGGTGGTCTGGCAGGCTTTGCGGCGGACGTCTGGGTTGCGGCGGCGATAGTTGCGATGCCGAAAAACAAGGCGGCAAGGACGTTTCTCAATGCGGTTTTCTCCTTCGCGAAGCGAGTTGCTTCGTGCAGTTTTTCAACGCCTGCAGATTCTCCGGGCAGTTGATTTCGCCATATCGCAGGCTGACATAACAGCCTGCGGCCTCGCTCGTGACATCCGAGAGTTCGGGATAGTCACGGGACACACGTTCCGCCAGGGCGAAGGGGCCTTCCCACAGTGGTCGGTGGATGCCGTGCCGCTCCAGTGCACGGCAAAAGTTGATCCACGCCTGCTGTTCTCGAGGGGGCTTCGTTCGCCGGTAAAGCACTCCGATTGCCACGAATGCCAGGATCAGCGCGCTGCAGGCGGCGAGCGCCATGCTCATCGTGCGCCAGTCGGGTGATTTCATGCCAAGCCGTGAGAGTACTTCATACTGGCGTTGTGAATTGTACCCGATGACCCACTGGTTCCATGCGTTGTTCACCGCTTCCCAGCGGTGACGCAGTTGCTGCAGGCGGCGCAGCCAGTCGCCGTCGACGCGGACCAGTGCCGGCAACGGGTCACTGGCCGGGAGCGCTGCGCCGATGCCGCGTTCGATCCGCGACGGTGCCACCGCTGCGGTAGGATCGACGCGAATCCAGCCTTTGCCTTCCAGCCAGATTTCCGCCCAGGCATGGGCGTCGGACTGACGTATCGTCAGGTAGCCGTCTATCGGATTGATTTCCCCGCCCTGGTAGCCGGTGACGACGCGCGCGGGTATCCCCGCGGCGCGCATCAGGACGACATAGGCCGCCGCATAGTGTTCGCAGAATCCCCTCCGTGAATCGAACAGGAATTCATCGATGGCGTGTTCGCCAAGAAGCGGCGGTTGCAGAGTGTAGAAGAAATTTTCGTCGCGGAAGAAGCGCAGTGCAGCGTCTGAAATCCGTTCTGGGGCGCCATATGTTTCCTGCCATTCTCGGGCGAGCTGGCGGGTATGCGGATTGAGATTCGGGGGCAGGCGCAGCGCTTGTTCGCGCATGCGTGGCGTTTCATCGCGATTGGCCGCGTGGTCGAGCGCCGAGCGGAAAGTGTAGCGTGTCCGGTAGCGAACCGGTTCCCGTGTCAGTGTCTCGAAGGTCGGCCACAGCCCCGTGCCTTCGGGAAAGCTGATCGGCAGGTCGAGCGCCAGCAACCAGCGCTGGTTGTGTGGTTCCAGCGTCAGCGTGTAGTCGGCGAAGTTCGGTCTAGTGACCTCGACGACAGCGGTTTTGTTTGCCGAACGCAAGGCGTTGCGTGGATTGGCGCGCCAGGTCTGGCCGTCGTACAGGTCGAGTACGGGGCCGCGCCAGTAGAGTTGGGAGCGTGCTGGAAGCGGGGAGCTGAACTGCGCGCGGAAGGCGATTTCGCCCGATTGGATCAGCTGGTTCAGTGACCCGGGCGACATGCGGTCTGAGAGGCCGGTCAACCCGGCGTGGGCGTCCCGCGGCAGCCCCCAGAGTGGCCCTTGTACCCGCGGGAAGAGCAGAAAGAGGACGAGCATCAGCGGCAGGGCCTGAGCGACCAGCCTGGCGGCGTCTGCGAGGATGCGTTGGGGCGACGGTCCGCCGCCGTGCATCCGGATCAGGGTGGCCGCGAGCAGAATCGTCGTGGCGAATAGCCACAGGCCGGTCGGGATGCTTTGCGAGTGGAAATAGTGCGTCAGCAACAGGAAGAATCCGAGCATGACGATGACCAGGGCGTCGCGCCGGGCATGCAATTCGAGTGGTTTGAGCGCGATGAAAAAGACCAGCAGTGCAACCCCAGCGTCGCGTCCGAAGAGCGTGTGATAGTGCCAAGCAACGCCTGCCGTCCCGGTAATGGCCACGAGCGCCAGCAGCCAGCGTTCGGGTAGGCGAGCGTTGCGTTGCCAGAGCCAGACACGGCCGAGCAATAGCGCGCTGACGATCATCGTTAGCCAGAATGGCAGGTGTTCGGCATGCGGTAGGCTCGTGGCGAGAGCGACGGCAAGCAGCCACGGAATGACGCCCCGCTCAAGCGGCGCTGGCGTCGGACTATTTCGGCGACGATTTTTTCCGAGGATCATCCGGATGTGCTCAGTCGCCATAGCTCGCCAGCGCCTCCAGGCAACCGTTACGGTGCGCGACTCCAGAATCCGGCGGGATGGTTCGGCCCGGGATACGCAGACCGTAGCGACGGTGTTCGCGCTCGGCTCGGACGATCCACCCCGCGAGGAACGAGAGCCGTGTTTCGACATCGGCCGATGCAGGGGTGTGCGACCACTCGAGCCATAATTCCTCAACGGCGCCGCCGTCGAACTGTTTGACCAGCAAGGGACGATGGTCGATGTCGTGCGCGACTGCCTTCCAAGCGATATGTCGTGGGGAGTCGTTCGGTTGATGCTGGCGTAGACCGGAGAAGTCTTCCTGTCCCGTGATCCCTGTCGTGCCACCGCTTTGGCTGGCCGGTGAGGCAGGCGGGAGCGGTGTTTCGATTGGCCTTGGATAGACCAGACAGGACAAAGGTGGGTGCGGATAGCTCCACCCCCGGAACAGGCCGAGTGGGTAGCGTGACGCCAATGTGATGCGCCCGGGATCAATCCGGCCGCGATGCGTCGTCACGAAGGGAATCGCGACGACGGTACGCTCTTCCGAGTGAACGTCGCACAGAACCTTTACGTTGTGCCCGATCGAGAACTCCAGAGCGTACCGCGATTGTGGGCGTGTGTTGTCTATGTGAAGCGGGAAAAAGGCTGTCTCGCCCGAAAAGACCGGATCGGCTCGTCCAGGATACAACCTGACACCAAGCAGGTTGCGGAAGGTATGCACCATGCCTGTAAGACCGATGCTGGCGAGTAGAAAGACCAGCGCATGGCCGAGGCTCAGGTTGTAGTTGATGGCCCCGATGAGCATCACGGCAAGCACGATCGCATACAAAATGCCCACCCCGGTGGGGAGGATGAAAATCCGGCGCTGAGTAAGCACGACGGGCAACTGCTCGTCGCGCCCGAGACGGAAGAGCCAGCGAGCGAAGTGCTCCCTGAATGACATCAGACGACGGGCACCGTTCTAACGAGGCTGTCGATGTCCTCTGGCCTCGCGTGGCCGGCGCTGTCGGCGAGTTGCAGGCGATGGCAGGCGATGCTGGGCAAGA
>QKII01000484.1 GCA_003249625.1 Propionivibrio sp.
GCAACCCGGAAAATAACCTGCTCGTTCTTGTCCGCGACGTAGGTCGCCTTCTCAGAAATCTGAGGAGCAAGCAAAACTTGCATCAAACGCTGTTGATTCATCCCAGAATCTCCTCAAACTTGGCGACGGCACTCTTCGTCATCAATACCTTGGGGAAACGAACCAGCGAAACAGGGTCTGCCTCGTTCACTTCCAAGACAAGCACGTTCGGCAAATTACGCGATGCGAGGTAAACGTTCTCGTCTAGGCTGTCGGTGATCACCAGCACCGAGTCGTAGCCCATGCCCTTGATCTTCTGTGCAAACAGCTTAGTCTTCGGCGAATCAACCGAGATGCTATCGACAACTGCCAACCGATCCTCGCGAACCAGTTGAGACAGAATCGACGCGACACCTGCACGGTACATTTTCTTGTTCAGCTTCTGGCTGAAATTCTCTTCAGGCGAATTCGGGAAGATACGACCGCCTCCGCGCCACAACGGCGATGAGGACATACCCGCGCGGGCACGACCCGTACCTTTTTGGCGGAACGGCTTCGATGTGGTGTGCTTGACTTGGCCACGATCCTTTTGCGCACGGTTCCCGCTACGCGCGTTCGCCTGATAGGCGATGACGACCTGGTGAACCAGCGCCTCGTTGTATTCGCGACCAAACAACACGTCCGATGCCTGCAACCGGCTGGCTTCCTGGCCCTGCTCATTAATAAGCTTGAGTTCCATTATGCCCCCGCCTTCACAGCCGGGCGCACAATCAAATCCGACCCCTTGGAGCCAGGAACTGCACCCTTGACCAACAACAGCTGACGCTCGACGTCAACACGAACCACTTCGAGATTCTGCTGCGTACGCTTGACATCACCAAGGTGGCCCGCCATACGCTTTCCAGGAAAAACGCGACCCGGATCCTGGTTCATACCGATCGAACCCGGCGCATTATGTGACACGGAGTTACCGTGCGTAGCGCGCTGAGAACTAAAGTGATGTCGCTTAATCCCGCCAGCAAACCCTTTACCAATGGTTTGCCCCGTCACATCGACTTTCTGGCCGACGGCGAAGATTGACACGCTGATCTGATCACCCGGCTTGAGCGACGAAATTTCCTCCGGGGACAAAACAAACTCTTTGAGCAACACGCCCGCTTCAACCCCCGCCTTGGCGAGATGCCCCGCCAACGACTTGGTCACACGCGACGCGCGACGCTTACCGAACGTGACTTGCACAGCGGTATAGCCGTCACTCTCAGGCGTTTTGATCTGGGCAACGCGATTGTTCGACACATCGAGCACCGTTACCGGGACGGACGCACCGTCATCGGTAAAGATACGCGTCATGCCGACCTTGCGCCCAACAAGGCCTAGACTCATGGTTATTCTCCTCTTGCCAGCTGCGATTGGCCGGCGAGTACAAAACAAAATGAGTGGCATCGCGTGATGCCACTCGGTGAAAGTCGGCCATTATAGCCGGCTTAATGCAGTTACTGCAATTTAATTTCTACGTCCACTCCCGCCGGAAGATCAAGCTTCATCAGCGCATCGACTGTCTTGTCGGTCGGATCGATGATATCCATCAAGCGGAGGTGCGTGCGGATCTCAAATTGATCGCGAGACGTTTTGTTGACGTGCGGCGAACGCAGGACATCGAAACGCTGAATGCGGGTCGGCAGCGGAACAGGACCACGGACAACGGCTCCTGTGCGTTTAGCCGTTTCAACAATCTCAAGCGCGGACTGATCGATGAGACGATAATCAAAAGCTTTAAGACGGATGCGGATTTTCTGATTTTGCATTTTCTGATTCCAAAGAGCGAATGGGCGGGAAAAACTCCCGCCCTGGTAGCAAGTATTACTCGATGATCTTGGCGACGACGCCGGCGCCGACGGTACGACCGCCTTCACGAATAGCGAAGCGCAAACCCTCTTCCATAGCGATCGGGCAGATCAGCTTGACCGTCATCTGCACGTTGTCACCCGGCATGACCATTTCCGTTCCTTCCGGCAGCGCGATCGCCCCGGTCACGTCCGTCGTCCGGAAGTAGAACTGCGGACGATAGTTGTTGAAGAACGGCGTGTGACGACCACCTTCATCCTTCGACAGAACGTAAACTTCGCCGGTGAAGTGGGTGTGCGGGGTGATCGAGCCCGGTTTGGCCAGCACTTGACCACGCTCGACTTCTTCACGCTTGGTACCACGAAGCAGAACGCCGACGTTGTCCCCTGCCTGACCCTGGTCAAGCAGCTTGCGGAACATTTCAACACCGGTGCAGGTGGTCTTGGCGGTCGGCTTGATACCAACAATCTCGATTTCTTCGCCAACCTTGATGATGCCGCGTTCGACACGGCCAGTCACCACGGTTCCGCGACCCGAGATCGAGAAGACGTCTTCGATCGGGAGCAGGAAGGGCTTGTCAACAGCACGCTCCGGCGTGGGGATGTAGCTGTCGAGCGCATCGGCCAGCGCAAAGATGGAGGCTTCTCCGATCTCGCCAG
>QKII01000381.1 GCA_003249625.1 Propionivibrio sp.
GAGGATAACGTCTTCTGGAAACGGACGGGAACGACAATCGCGGCAGTAGGTGCCAAGTCGCTTGGGGCCGGAGATATTGCCACGCTCGATCGTGATGTCATCCATTCTGTGCTGAATCCGATTGGGAAGATGACCTGTGCGATCCACGTTTATGGCGGTGATTTCTTCGCGCCACCCACCCCGCGAAGTGAATGGGACCACGAAACGCTGACCGAACAACCGTGGGATGTTGAGCACGCAAAGGCGCTGTTTCGTGAGGCGGAGGCACGCTTTCGCGCGGGCGCCGGGTAATCGGGAGGCCGAGAAGGAGGGCTGGTGCTATGCGATTCATGATGTTGGTGATTCCGAAAGACTACGAAAAGGCACCGCCCGGAACGGTACCCGACGCAAAAGCGGTCGAGGCCATGATGAAGTACAACGAGTCGCTGCATAACGCCGGTGTGCTGCTCACGCTTGATGGCCTACACCCGCTGTCAATGGGCGCACGCGTGTCGTTTTCCGGGGGGAAACCGACCGTTACAAGCGGCACTTCCATCGAGACCGCGGAGGTTCTCGGCGGCTACTGGATGATCGACGTGAAATCCAAGGAGGAGGCCGTCGCCTGGGCGTCGCGCGCGCCCATGTCGGACAACGAGATCATCGAGATCCGGCAGGTCCAGGAAATGTCGGATTTTCCGCCCGATGTGCAGAAAGCGGCCGAAGGCTTCGAAGCCATGCGTTCGCAACGTTGATGCCGATGAAGCGCCGGAGTTTCCGTCTCCCGGCGGCTGGTCAAATTTGTGTGTGGTGTGTCGATATGGCCCGCCTACGTGAGAACCCTTCATATCGATCACGCACCACGATGGTTGATTTCGTTCACGAGTCCACCTGCAGCCATGCAACTGATTCTTTCCATCCGGGAGAACTCGGGTGATCAGCAAGAGAGCCGGTCCCTGGAATTCGGACAGTTGGATAAGTGATAGCCTTGCTCAACAGCAGGCCGCGTAGCGGCCGAGAAATGGAGCAAGAGCATGACGAGAAGGAAGCGGCGGAATCACTCGCCGGAATTCAAAGCCAAGGTGGCGATAGCGGCCTTGAAAGGCGACAAAACACTGGCTGAACTGGCACAGCAGTTCGATGTGCATCCGAACCAGATCACGGACTGGAAGACGCAACTTCTAGAGCGCTCGTCGGTGGTGTTTGGCGAGAAGCCGGCAAAGGAATCTGGGCCGGATATTCAGACCATGCAGGCCAAGATTGGTCAGCTCACGCTGGAGAACGATTTTTTAGAAAAGGCGCTCACCAAGGCGGGCATGCTGAGCGCAAGAAGATGATTGACCGCGAACATAAACTGCCTGTGGTCCGGCAATGCGAAATTCTTGAGCTTGCACGGTCGACCGCATACTACACGCCCAAAGCGGTATCGGCAGAGGACTTGGAACTGATGCGCCGGATGGACGAACTACATCTGGATTTCCCCTTTGCAGGTAGCCGAATGCTGCGCGACCTGCTCCGGAATGAGGGTCGGCCCGTCGGCCGCAAACGCGTTCGCCGGCTGATGCGGCAAATGGGCCTCGAAGCCTTGTATCGCAAGCCAAACACCAGTCGGCGACATGCCGCGCATCCGGTCTATCCCTACCTGCTGCGCAACCAGAGGATCGAGCGGTCGAATCACGTGTGGGCGACCGATATCACGTATATCCCGATGCGCCGAGGTTTCGTCTATCTGGTTGCCATCGTTGATTGGTACAGCCGCCGGGTTCTCGCCTGGCGTTTATCGAACACGCTGACGACCGACTTCTGCATTGACGCCTTGCAGGAGGCAATCGCGCGTTACGGTGCGCCGGAAATCTTCAATACCGACCAGGGAAGCCAGTTCACCAGCGCCGAATTCACCGGCGTGCTCAAAGAGAATGGCATTCGTATCAGCATGGATGGAAAAGGCTGCTGGCGGGATAACGTCTTTGTTGAGCGACTCTGGCGGACCATAAAGTACGACGAGGTGTATCTGAAAGCCTACGAGTCGGTATCTCACGCCAAGGCGAGCCTGGGACAGTTCATCACTTTCTACAACAGCCGGCGACCGCATCAAACATTTGCCGGCAGGACGCCCGACATGATCTACTTCGCCAACTTGCCGCAGGGAAGCCTCGCCGCATGAAACCCGCGTTACCCACCGCGCCGTCTGCCTACGGTCTTGTAGGGACCTTCGGCACCCGTCACCGTGGATAACGCTACCCACGCAGGGCTCCACTTATCGCCGTCAAAATTCTGTCCAAACAAACGGGGCCAGCTCTTTCTGTCAAATTCGGTGATTGCAGATTTCGCTATGTCGTCAAATACCCGTTGCTGTTCTGCCACATTTTCAATTTCGGATGATAGCTCTATCATTTCGTCTCGAAGGTTGAGGTGTCCTCGTAGCCACTCACATTCCTTTGCGCAAAGACGTAGCAGCATCCATCCTTGCGCTGCGTGTTTCGCAAGCTCGTCGTAGCTCAAGT
>QKII01000268.1 GCA_003249625.1 Propionivibrio sp.
GGCATGGTGTTCTCCAGAGGGGTTCGTTGAGTGGGGTCAGGCAAACCGCGCAAGGTTAGCGGAATTGGCAACGAAGTGCATCACCCGTTCGTCACTTTTTGTGATCGCAACAAAAAAACGAAGAGTGAAAATCTGACTGCAGCCCAATCAACCGGCCAGTGTGGTTCGACAATCCCTTGATAGCCGTCGGAAAGCAAGCGGACCACGAATGCGGATCGTGGCCTCTCTGGCCGATCAGCGCCCCCTAAGAAACGACCTAAAAAAGAATGGTCTCGACCGACAAGAGGTGGCGCTCCCGCCCACTTAGCATCGAAACTCAGAAATAAAGAAAGCCGAGGGTCCGCTTGATAGCACCGAATACCGAGTCATCGTCTTCAAAGAACTTGAGGTCGAGATCTCCGGTACGGAACTGTCGGTAAAACAGTGAATCACGTCCCAGATGCGCCATCACTGCATTGATGTTGGTATTGCGGTTCTTTTCTATCGTTTTCAGGCGCCCAAGATGGATTTTTTCCAGATCCGCCTGGCGGTCGATCTGTTCCTCAGTTAACGTTTCACTGGCATAGCGCGGTTTATGCGGAGTGAGCAGGATGAGAATCGACTTTTTAGTCTGCGACGATTCGTTTCGCGAAAACAGGTATTGCAGACCGGGAACGTCCTGCAGCACCGGCACGCCGCTCTGGCTGGTATCCGCTTCGCGCTCGCTCAAGCCGCTGAGGATCAGCGTTTCGTCAAACTTCAATACCGCGCGCGCCTGTACTGAGGTCTTGGTGGTTTGCGAATAGGCATCGTAGCCAACGTTCTCGTTTTGCGCCTCAAGATATTCGTGGTCGGCCTTGACGTCAATGGCCAAGGTCTCCGCATCGACGAATTCCGGTGTGACGCTCAGGCTGGTGCCGATGTTGATATCCTCCATGCCGCCATCGTAGTTATTGCTGGAGAGTTGCACGTGCAGAACGCCTCCAGAAAAGAACTGCGACGTTACGTGCTCGGTTGCCAACAAGGAGGGGCGGGCCAGAATCTCGGCCTTGTTGCCTTGGTCATTGAAGATATTCAGGTTGTAGTCGATCGCCGCCAGCGCGAGCGTTGGACTGAAACTGGTTTTCCTTGTTGTTGTTCCGCTCGCTCTGGAATAGCTGTAGCTGAAATCGCCGCTGAGCGTTGCCTTCAAACCGTCGAGGAGGTTGATCCCCTTCGACTGCGAGCGCGTCTCCTCTGTACGGATGATGACCACATCGATATGAGTCATTTTTGGGAGATCCTTGCCGCGCCCACTCGCCCTGCCAGCCACGGCCGTTTCGTGCCTGGTCGCACGTGTCGAGGTGGCGGAGTCGACGGATCGTGGAGAGTCACCATCATTTGAGGGGCCGGCACTTTCGTCGCGCTGAGCATCACCGGTCGAATAGGTCACGATATCCGACGAAGGGGTATCGAATATGTCCCCGGCGGCAGCAAGATGGAATTTCTTCCAGTCCTGGATCCGGTTGACGGTCTGTTCTATCTTCAGATTCACCCCGAAGACATCGTCGGCCATTCGTTGACCGCGCACGGCCGCTTCATACTCCCGTGTGAGGCGAGGGATGTCGTCGAAGTAGCCGTTTGCGGCATCAGCGAACATCAGATTCTTGATACTGCCGGCATCGCGCGGTGACAGTGAATACGCTTTGCGTGAAGCATGGCCGGCGGTGTCAAGATCACGATCGTAGTACGCCGCCGCAGACAAGGCATTCAACAGGTACGTGCTATCGGGAGCGTAGGAGAGTCCATAGGAGAAGTAACGCTTGGCCGCCGCGTAGTTCTTTTCGTGAAAATAGATCTGCCCGAGCAGATACGCCGCCATCGAGTTGGATTCGTCGTAGCGCAAGGCCGTCTGGTATCCGGTTCGTGCGAGATCCAGCATTTTCATCTCGCCCGCCCGTCCTTGCAGGTGATACGCAAGTGCATTCAGAAAATGAAGATGCCCGTTGCCTGGTTCCAGACGCAGACCGGCGCGGAACGTTTCCCCGGCGGCCTCGAAGTTCCCGCGATTGAGCTCTGCCAAACCTACCTTCGCCGCCTTCTGCAAATCATCCTTCGGCGCCAACCTGGAAAGCATCAGTTCGAGTTCAGCCCGTTTGGGCTGGGCATCGTAAAGGTTCGCGCGCGGCGGGTCGAAGCTGGCGCATCCATTCAGGATAAGACACGCCAAGACCCCCGCCCAACCATATTTCAAACACATGCTTCTGTTCATCTGAGTCGATCCACGAGCCAGCGCCCGATTAGTCTTTCACAAAAAATAGAACCTGATCCGGTCTGCCATTGCAGACGGCCGACACGGCAACACGAGAGTTGGCGCCGCTGCGGATCGTCCCCCTGTCCGTTGATCCAAGATCAATGCACCGACCGGTCTGATTGTTCCTGAACACGAAACCGTCATCACCGGTTTCATGAGCACTCCAGTACATCGATTTGTCGTTATCACATGGCATCAACGTCAGCGCACGATTGTCCGACGCACCGGGAACTACACACCAACCGGATGCCGCATGCACGAGTTTCAAGTCGCCATTTACCGCTTCAACATAGTTGAACAGGTCATCAGCGCCTTCACAGGACGCCACGTTCAACACGTTGTCCCTGCGCTGTAGCATGCCAACCAACTGGGTCCTGTTCGTGGTCGAGTACCCGTTTGCGGTCTTCGCGAAATATTTTGCGAAGGTATCAGAGACTCCGAGACAGCTTCCGCTCCGCGTCTTCAGCAACTTCTCGACCGCATTGAACGTCGGTCGCTCGCCGTCTTTGAGCACCCTGAACCCTTGGCTGTCAGAACCAAAGCAGGAGTTCCACACAGCGTAGCCCGCCTTCTCGTTCGCGTTTTCGGTGTCGAAATGGAGGCATTTCTGGGCGAAGCGATTCACGAACTTACTGAATTCCTGATCCTGGGAAATCAACTTCCATCTTTCATGATCGTCCTTGCCGTTGCATTTAGCCAGCATCATTGGCTGTCCGCTCAGACCGTCGGCATCTCGCGCCTTAAGACATAGGCCCTTGCTTTTCAACTGAATGTAGCCTTCCTGCAATTTCCCCAGAGATACTGCATCCCACTGTTCAGTGTCGTTGTCCTTGCAATTCTTCTGGTACACGTCGATGCCATTGGGGGCAACGGCCAGACAAAGAGAGCTATGCCCAACCGCCAGATAGCCTCCGGAAAACACCTGACTCGCTGGCATGAAATCGGTCATTTTGTAGGTCGTCAGGATCTGGTTCGATTCATCGGTCAGGTCCTTGTAAGCATCGAGGTAGGCCACCGAGTGGCTGTCCAGACTGGAAAAAATCTTCTGGTACCGACTCTCCTCCTGGGTCAGTTCATACTGGATATCAGCAATTTGTTTCTCGAGGTCGTCCCGAAGACCGCCAATCAATTCGTAAATATGTGTCTTGATCCAGCCCGTCAGCTTGGCCGAGAGATTTCCAACATTTCCCAGCGTCGGCCCCAACTCTCTCTCAAGCCGGCTTTCCATATCATCGACGATGTGTTCGGAGGCGATCACCGGCAACAACCCGAACGACAACGCGTTGAAATCCGCGTTCACCGGACTCAAAGCGAAGAATTCCCGATAGTTCTTTCCGTTCAGTTCGAAGAGCAACTCGGCGACCAGCGGTTTGCCGGCGGCAACGTCCTTCAGACTTCCTCCGACGAATGCCTTGTCCAGCTTGAAAAGCTGAGCCATTTTCCCTGCATCGTTGGCGAAGGTATCCAGCCCCTTGGCCATGATCGCCTCAACGTCGGCAATCACCTCGACATCCTTCGCTGCCAGGGCCAGATCAGTCGCAGCCTTGTTGAAGGCAATCTCGGCCGAGTGGACCTCGATGGCCAGACTCTTGGCCTTGCCAAGCGCCTCTTTGGCATCGCTGAGCAATTGCTCACTCGCCTTCAAGGTACCCCATGCCAGTTCCTTGCGAGGCCACCATTTCGCTTTGCAATACTCCTTCTTCCATCCGTGGCAATTGTTGTACTGATTATTGGCGTTGTTGTAGTCGTTCTGGTAGTTGTTCGTCTCCTGTTGCAGTCGATCGACAGCTGCCTGGGTTACCTCACTCGTCGCACTTTGCGCCGCATGCAAGACATTCTCAGCGTCGTCACGCGCCTTTTTCGCATTTGCGAGCACTTTGTTCAGCGCCTGGAGTTTGGCATCGGCCGTTTTTCTGATCTGTTTGATGCCTTTTTGAATTTCGTCTGCAAGCCATTTCTGGATCGCCGGATTCTGGGCGTACTCCCCGGCGACGATGAAATCCTGCTTTGCCATATCGAACTCAAGCAGCAAATCCACGTCACCAAGAATCTCGATCCTGGTCTTGGCTTCAAGCACAAGCTTGCCGCCCTTGATCGACATCTCGACGTCTTCATCGTTGCCGAACAGCTTTGTCTTTGCACTGACGCGGAAGGGAACAAGCGAGATATGGCTACCGGAAAACTCCAGCCCGCCCAGCTTGAACGGTCGGGGCTGGTCGAAGCTGAGCGAGTCAAGAAAGGACTGCAGTTCCTTTTTGGAGGGTTTGGGGTAGTCGGCCTGAACCGCGTTTCTCGTCATACCCAGTTCATGTGCGAGTATGCTGCGCAACTGCGTGATGTTGTTCTTCAGGGCGGCAAACTCGTCGGCCGTCAAGGCTTGCCCCGTGCCCGCCGCATCGCTCGCCTTGCGTTTTGCTCCGATCGCCGCGCCCTTGGCTGCATCTTTCGCTCGATCCAGACTCCGAGCGATCCGGTAAATCCAGCCGATATCGGGACGCAACGCCGGGCTCTTGATGGCCCCGCCGAACAGTGACACTTCTCCGCTGAAATGGATACCGTCGGGGATTCCGAGATTGGTATCCGAGGCGCCTGGTGTCGCGAAGGAAAGGTAAATATCCTTGCCACCAAAGAGCCAGGCCTGCAATTCGGAATAATCCTTTATCAGTCGCAATAGATCGTCCGCAGGCGCAGCTTCCAGATCCTTGGCCGTTACCTGCTTGCCCTTCACCTCGTCGTAGATGACGGTATAACCCTCCGAGAGTCCGACCTCACCGACCACACCGACGATCAGGATCGGCCACATGGCCGGATCGATGGCCAGCGTCGCGTTCGAGGCCAGGGTAAGCGTGTTGAGAATTTCGTACATGGTCACGTCGAGGTTGCTGACCGTCGTCTTGACGCCAAGCCCTTCGGGAACAGGAACCTCACCAGCCAGTCCCAGCATCAAATCACCCGACGTGCTCATATCGTGACCCCACAGGCTGGCCTCGCCGCCCAAGCCGAACTTGAGCGACGGAGGATCGGCCTCGACCTCACCGCTCACGGTCACGTTCTCAAGCTCGAAGCCCTTGATGCCCAGGGCGTTTTTCCAAGTATCACTCATGGCGCCGCTGAGACTCAGGCCAACCTCTTCTTCCGCAAGCTGGACACCCAGCGTTCCTGTAAAGTCGAAGGACGTATCGTTGTACTGCATGTCGAAACCGGCCAACAGCCCCGCCTCGAAGGTCGTATCGACAACCTTGAGAAACAGGCCGATTTTTTCCGCGCCACCGACGGTTTTCGGTTTCACCTTCAGGAACGACGGCAGCTTCAGACCGCTTTTTTGCAGATCGTCCAGACTCAGGCTTTCAGCCATCAGAAATTCGAGGTCGAGACTCAGCGGGTCGCTGTCAAACAGGCCACCGACGCTACCGTTGATGATAGCTTCGCTGGAAAGTCCAAGCTTGACACCATCGACGCCGTTGACCAGGGCGTTGCCCACCTTGCCCATCAAATCAGCCCGAAAATCTGACAGAAAGGTCACGTTATCGAGTTTCACGGGCACCGCCGAATCCCCGAAGATTCCTTCAAACATGTCCTTCGCGATCCCGTTCTTCAAGCTGTCCGGAGGCAGCGGATATAGCTTTTTTGTACTCAGGACAAGGGCCGCATTGGCCACCGCCATCGCGTCAAGATTGCTCTGGATGAATGCGGCATTCGCGCCTTTAAGGCCAGCGATCTTTGCCAGCCGGCCCAGCGAGAAGTTCTGTTTGCCACGGGTCTCCGCATTGAATGCCAGATCGATGGCCGCGACGAATGCCGTTTCTGCACCGGTATCGATGTCGAACAAAAACAGTCGGGTACGTTGATCGAACAGCCCATTCTTTGCCTCGACCTGAGTTTCGATCCCGGTCGGATAAAGCTTGATTTCCTGTACGATGAAGTTTTCCGCATTCGGCAGACTGCCGGCCAGGTCGGTCAGTGCAAGCGGACCGTCGAGAACGAAATAATCGAGATGCGGAAGCCTATCTGGCTCTTCGGAGAATGCCGCTTTCACGGTCAAACCCGTTTTTCCGTGAAGCATGGCTTCACTGAAGAAATCCAGCGCAACCTTCTCGCCGTCCTTGCCCCCCTCCAGCGACAGGTCAAACCCGCTCTTCTCGAACGTCAGTTCCTTGATACCGAACGGATTCTCCCAAACCCCGGCATACGCGCCGAGCAGCGAGAGGGTCTTTGCCTCGCCACCGACATTCAGGTCGAGCATTGTCTGGAGGTCAATCGGCGTTTTTTTCCCGCTACCAAAACCGCCCAAATTCAGAGTCACGCCACCGCGCAGCGATACGTCGAGCGGCCCCGTTGGCTTCCGCTTCAACATCTCGGCTGGCAGACGATCCCAGAACGGATCACTGTCCTGATTTCCGCTGATGGTCAGATGCATGGCATCGAAGGTCGCGATTGATTTCAACGCGCTGATTTGCGGCACCGGAACATCAACGTTGATATCGATTGCAGCGAGGATGGCGCTGACGATTTCGGGTTTGGCTGCAGAGACGCCATCCCGGATAAAACTGAATACGTCCTCTTTCAGGGTACCGGCGACGGGAAACCCCCCACTGCCACCGGAGCCCATTCCAAGTTTCCCCAACACGCCTTTCAAGGCCGGCCCAAGGTCCTGTGGCCGTATATTGGCCAGCAGATTGAGTCCCCGCTTAAGTGGCTTCTGAAGCTGCTCCGCAGTAAAGTCGGAACGGAATCTGGCCGGCAGGCTGGACGGCAGTACTGCCGTGGATTGAGTCAGGACAAAAAGAGAACGACCGAGCCGGGTACCCTCAAGGACGCTCCCTGCAACGGACGGAACAATCTTGGCGAGGTCAAGACCTGCGCCGAAATCCAGCGCCACAAACCCGCCTCCTTTGACGTCAGCAAACACGGTAACCGACTCGTCTCCGACCCGGATCGAAGCTTCGACGGAAGCAGGAGTTACATCAAGTTCGGTAAAACCCAGATCGCCAACGAGCGGAACCCCGGCTGTCGCGGGAATGAGCTTGCCGATCGTCAAGTCCGTACTTGTCAGCTTGAAGATGTACGGCTGCCCCTCCGTGCCGGGGATTGCCCGCAACTGGGCCTTGATTGCTTTCCCTCCTTCGTTCAGAACGAGGTCGGCAATCAGCATGCCGGTTCTCTCTATATAGCGGAGTCCGGCCACGCCGAAATCCTTGATGACGGGCACGCCGTTCAGCTCAGGAATGAGCTGCCCCAAGGAGATGCCTTTTGAGTCGCCCAGCGAGATCGCCAAGGATTCGAACACGCTTGTACCACCTCCAAGGTCAAATACAAGCCGCGCTGTTTCCCCCCGCAACGCCAACTCAGCAGAAACAGCGTTTCCATCAAGGGCGAGCTGTTTCAGCTCAAACATGCCAACGCCAGGCACTTCACGCAATTCGGGGATGGCATCCGTCAGCGTTATCGGATCCGCTGCCGTCATCGACGCGTTCAGCTTGTCGCTCTTGCCGATTGCCAGAGACACATTTTTGTGATTGACGCTTCCGGCGAGCACAATCCGCTCCGCCGCCTTGTCGAAACGGGCAGACGTAAACTCGATGCTTTCGACCATCGGGATACGCGTCAGATCAACCCCCTTCAATCGAGGCAAGATAGCTTTCAGTTGCAAAGGCGAGTCCGGAGTCGCGGTGGCAATCACATTCGAGATTCCCTGACCAACGTCCAGCGTCATATCAGCACCGACTGAGCCGACCTTTCCCCTCCCATCAAACAATTTTGTTTTTCCGTCATAAGTGATTGACTGAAAACCGAATGCGTCGACAATCGGGACACCAGCAAGATCCGGAACCATGTCGCTGAACCTGATCTGCCCGTCCGTAGCAGAAAGCGAGGCACTCGGGGTCTTTACCCCGTCTTTAATATCGAGGGCCAGAGTTCCCCGGGCATCGTTGATACGTCCTTCGACATCGATGCTCTTCTGCGTCGGTCTTAGCATAAGGCTGTCAAAGGCCAGATCATCGATAATCGGTACATTCGCGAGTTCAGGCAAAACAACGCCTAGCTTGACGTTCGGGGTCCGCGCGGCAATTTTTGCAAGAAAGCCTCTCGGATGAAATTCGATAGCCATCTCGCGACCCTGGACTTGAACCTCTGCGGTCATTGTCAGCGTTGACTCGTTAAATATCGTGCGTTCAATCAGCACGGAGTCGTTACCTGGAAAGTCAGCGAACTCTCCGATCAAATCAGACATTTTCAACCCTTCCCCTACGGCTTCGACGGAAAAGGAACGGGCATTTTGTTTGACGGATTGACTGACCTTTACCTGCTTATCATTAAGCGACCCGGTGACAGTGACTTCATCATTCACGACGTCGACATGGTCTGCGACAAGCCCCTTCAAGGCATCGAACTTCTTTACCCCAGGAATGGCATCAGCCAGATCCTCGGCGACGGCATTCAACGGTAGCATCAGCAAAGCAACGATGCTCAAAACGAACGATATTGCACTCCAATTTCTTTTCATCGGCTCGACTGACTTTTGAAGTCAAGAGATTGTCAAAAAACATATTGCTGAACACGAAACGGCTGACAGAACAGCGCAAGCGAAGCGGCGAAAAACGCCCGTGTGACGAAGCAATACCGTTTCGTAGTCTTTTTTTCGTAGTTGTTTTCTACCGGATTTACGCAGCATCAGTGCGCAATTGTCATCAGAGACTGACAGCCAGCTGTTCTGCTGTCAAGGAATCCAGACACCGCACCTGCAATGCGAGCGGATTCCATAGTTTGCCGTTCATCGCCTAGATTGTTGTGTTTCTAGGGCAGAAACGAGCCTGCTCCACGGAGATGGAATTGATGCTAACTGCGTCAGGCATCTAACTGCGTCAGGCATCCCTCAATGATCGCTTCCGGTCCAGGATGTTTACGCGACAGAGCACTTGCCGCGAAGCCGATCGACTGACGCTGACCGGCTCACGCAGCACAGAAGACTATTTGTGCCTGGCCTTTCCGCCTTTGCGGACACTTTTCGGCGGCGCTTTTTTGGGCACCAAATCCAGCGGATAGCACGTCGTCGCATGGTCATCGACGATCACCAGATGTCCGCCCGGCACCATTTTCCCGACTTCGCCGGCAATCGAAGGCGAATCCATCGGAACAGGCGCCATCGCGTTCTGCCACACCAGGACATTGTTTGG
>QKII01000471.1 GCA_003249625.1 Propionivibrio sp.
TGTTCTCCAACTTTTTCCGAGTCCGTTACTGCAGTCGGTATTTGTCGTGCTGGCCGCCGTGGTGTTTTTCCTTCAGCGCACACGACGCTACGCGTTGGCTACGGCGGCGATCACCATTTTCGTCATGCTGTCGTTCAACCAGATAGGGGACGGCTTTGGCCTGATTGTGCCGCGCCTGCTCGATACGCTGGCAGGCAGTGTGATTTCTGGATTGGCAGTCTGGCGCGTTCTGCCGAACTGGAACGCGCCAAAACTGCCGAAGCTCGCTGCGGCGGCGTTACGGGCGCAAGCTGGGTATTTCCTGGCGATCATGGGGCAGTACGGCGTGGTCGGCAAGGAAGACGATCTGGCATATCGCATTGCCCGCCGCAATGCGCACAATGCCGATGCCGCGTATTCGGGTGCTCTCAACGCCGCGTTCGCCGAACCGGCGCGGGTCAGCCACAATGTTCCGGCCGGAATCCGCTTTCTGGTGCTGTCGCATACGTTGCTGAACTACCTTTCCGCGCTGGGGGCTCACCGCAATGCGGAGCACGTGCCTCTGGCGGATGCAGTCTCAGGGGCGAATTATCTGGTTGCCGGGCTTGAGCGGCTGGCTGTAGCGCTTGAGCGCGGCGAAGAACTGGCTGAAGTCGCTGACGATGAGCAGACCATGGCGACTTGCGCCATAGCGTCGTCTCCCGATGAGGCGGAGATACATCGCGTCTTGCGCGGGCAATTGTCGCTCGCGTTCAGTTTGTTGCCGGAGCTTCGTACCGCAGCCAATCAACTGGTATCGGAGTGATTCCGGCAGGAATTGTTCAAGCGGGCAGGACGCGCAGGTGGAGACCGTTGAGGTCGTCAACCTTTTCCAGTGCGAGGCGGGTGAAATCAACGAGGCTGGGGACCGAGAGGTCGGCCTTGGCATGTGTGCTTCCGCTAATCGCAATTGTTCGGCAGCCTGCGGCGACCCCGGCGGCGATCCCGGCCGGGGCGTCTTCGAAGACTACGGCGTGTTCCGGGCGCTGACCGAGACGGTCAAGGGCCAGCAGGTAACAGCCGGGGTTGGGTTTGCCTTCACTGATGTCATCGGCGGAGACAACGGTGTCGGGCATCGGCAAGCCCGCTGCGCCCATGCGCACACGGGCCAGCGGAAGCTGTGCTGAGGTGACCAGCGCCCAGCGGTTGCGTGGCAGGTTGGCGAGCAATTCAGCCGCGCCGGGAATCGGCACGATGCCGTCGGTTTCGACAAGTTCCTCGGAGTCAATGGTCCGCAGTTCGGCTTCGGCATCGAGGTGGGGTGGGACGATGCCGCGCATGATATCGATGGCGCGGCGACCGTGCATCGTATGGCGGAAGTCGTCGAAGGCGATGCCGTGGCTGGCCGCCCAGCGCCCCCAAACTTTCTCGACGGCCGCGGTGGAATTGACCAGCGTGCCGTCCATGTCGAACAGCAGGCATTGGGCGGTGATTAGGGTTCCCGGAAGAAGCGTCATGGTGTGGGTTCGAAGATGGGGGAGGTCGAGAATGATGCCGTTCTGTCGTCGGGTTGGCAAATGCGGGAAACAAGCAGAAGGAAAAAAAGCGGGGCGGCGCAAAGCGTCCGCCCCGAATCGTGCCGCTGGAGAGTAAATCAGTGCTTGTTGCCGATGCGGCCCTTCAGGCTTTCGAGCATCACGGCGAGGATGATGATGGCGCCCTTGACCACTTGCTGGTGGTAACCGGGGATGTTCATCAGATTCATGATGTTCGAGATGATCGACAGAATCATCACGCCGATCAGGGTGTTGAACACCGTGCCGCGTCCGCCGGCGAGGCTGGCGCCGCCGACCACGACGGCGGCGATCGCGTCGAGTTCGAAGCCGATGGCGAGAATCGGCGAGCCGACGCCGGTACGTGTCGAGGCGACCACGCCGGCGATGCCGCAGGCGAGGCCGCAAAGGGCGTACACGCCGAACTTGTAATACGCGACGCGAATCCCGGCGAAGCGGGTGGCGGTCTCGTTGCTGCCGATGGACAGGGTCAGCCGGCCGAAAACGGTCTTGCGGTAGAGGAACAGGGCGACGAGGAAGCAGGCGATCAGCAGGTAGAAGGTCGTCGGGACGCCGAACCAGCTGGCTACGCCGAAGTCATTGAACGCGGTGTCGTCGATGAAGATCGGCTGCCCCTTCGAGACGATCAGCGCCACGCCGCGGGCCACGGTCATCGTTGCCAGGGTGGCGATGAATGGCGCGATGCGGAAGGTGGCGACCAGCGTACCGGAAAACACGCCGCACAGGGCGCCGGCCATTACGCCGGCGAGGATGCCGACGAACAGCCCCTGCTCCGGGACGACAAGCGCGACGGTGACCGAGACGAGGGCCATCACCGAGCCTACCGAAAGGTCGATGCCGCCGGTGAGGATGACGAACAGCAGGCCGAGCGAGACGACGCCGAGCGGCACGCTTTGGCGCAGGATGTTGGTGATGTTGTCGACGGTCAGGAA
>QKII01000124.1 GCA_003249625.1 Propionivibrio sp.
GGCGATGATCTGCGAGTCGAACATGTCCTGCTGGAACATGAGGGCGACGGCGGCACCGAGAAGGGCGAAGGCGATGGGCATGCCGATGAACATGCAGCCCATGAGCGCGCCGAGGAAGATGAGGATGGTCATGGTGTCGGTCCTTGGCTAGTGGGTGTCGTCGAGGCTGTGCCGTTGCGCTTCGGCAAGCGCTTCTCCGGCTTCGGAGGCAAGGGTATGGGTAAGACGGCCGGTGACGATGCAGTAGAGGTCACCGAGCAGGACGAGGATGGCAATGACGCCGAACAAAATCCCGACGCCGTACAAAACAGCAAGGGAAATTCCCGAGGCGGGTGCCATGTTGTTGAGATTGATGACTGTCTGCTGCCAGCTGCCGTCGAGGAAGAGCCACATCATCCAGATCATGAGGACGTGGGCGATGGTGAGCAGGATGCGCTGGACGAGCGGCGGGAATTTGGTGAGAACGGCATCGAAGCCAAGGTGGCCGTGCTCGCGGAGAGCAATCAGCCCCGCCGTATAGGTCATCCAGGTGAGCCCCCACGAGGAGAGTTCTTCCGAAACCGTAATGCCACTGTTGAAACCGTATCGCAACACCACGTTCCCGAATACCATCACGATCATTACTATCAGGCAGCACGCGGCGAATATTTTCAGGACTTTGAACGGCCAATCGATCAAATTTGTGATCAACGTGAATCCCTCACTCTGGTTTTTAAGATTTGTTGGAATAAAGCTTTGGAACCAGACGCACGGCTCCAAAGATATGCCACCTGATAGCGCAGCTGATTTGGGGCTGCGGCAACAGTGAATAAGTCAGGAAAAGGGGCTTGCGTTCTTTTCTACGGTTTTTTGTTGACCGCAAGCCGTTTTCCAGGGGGACGTCAGGGGGTGACGAAGTAAAGCGCGGCCTCGTCGGTTTCGCGATTCGCCGTGACGATGACATCTCGACCGTTTTCGTGGATAACGTAGACGTTGCTTGGCCCGACACCTTCCTCGATGAGTTCGAGCGTGAGCCTGGTCGCGTCTTTTGGATCCGCCTTGACATAGAAAAGCTGTTGCTTCCCTCGCCGGCAGCCACCGATAACAACCGGTATTCCCGCAAGGGTCGTTCCGACCACCACATGGTAGAACTCCGTCACTTCCGGGTGCTCGAATATCTTCTTGAAAACGCCGTCGACCCGCTTGTAGATCCGGAAATAGGAGCCGTGGAACGGCTCGATCGTAGCGAACTCCAGTTCCCCGTCACCATCGAGGTCAATGGCTGAAATGTCGCTGATGGGCCAGTCCATGAATTGCGTGACGGTCCAGTCCCCGCCCTTGCCGTCCGGCGGCGTCACTTCGAAGGCGCCTTCAAGGCCGGTCACCAGGCCGCGCACTCCGTCGGGAGTCTCAAGACGGCTGTATCCATGATTCTGCGTAATGCCGTCTTTCAGCACTCGGATGGAAAGCGGAGCGCCCACCGTGTATTCACCCACCCAGATCTTTCCTGGATTCGACCATTCATCGATGCTCGTCTTGGTGGTTGCGATGGTGCAGGCGATGAAATAGTGGCGGTCGCCCACCGTAAGGAGATCAAACCGGTGGACATAAGGCAGATCGAGAACGTCCGTGACGGTGTATCCGCCCGATCCATCGGGGCGAACATGGACCACCTTGGCTTCTTCCCAATCGTAGAAACGGTAGAACTTCTGCACGGCGAGGAATTCGCCATTGGTGCCGGGAATGGGAACGATCGACATGGTGCCACCCGGCCCCTCCCAGACCGTATGGGATTCCGTGTACTCAGGCCCCTTCCATGCGAGACAGGGGGCATCTCCCTCGGAGGCAATGAGAACATGCCTTTGCCCATCGATCACGATGCTGTTTGTCGCATAGCATTTCGGTAACGTAGCGAGAACGCGTTTCTCAATTTTCATCTTTGATTACTCAACTCAAAAGTGTGATGACTGCAGAATACATCTTGGGGCTTATCCGAGGCGCTTCTGCACCGATGTGCCGAGCGTCTTGAGCAGCAGGAAGCAGGAGG
The DNA here is from genome assembly GCA_003249625.1 of Propionivibrio sp. Next base: position 2,027 of record QKII01000124.1, read on the forward strand.
TCGAACCGGCATCGAGGACACCGATCGAACGCTCGCCGAGACGCGCAGCACGGCCGATGCGGGCCTGCAGATCCTTCGTCGACTTCCAGCCCTTCTCCGCCGCCTCGATCATCGCGGTGATCGCGGTACTGAAATCCGCGCCGCCGGCGACCGCCGCCAGATACGCATCGCGTGCCGGCACCAGCGTGTCGATCAGCGTCTTGTCGCCGACCTTGGCGCTGCCGACCGTTTCCACACCCTCGACGCCGGCCGCCAGGGCGTCACCGAACAGTTGCGCATCGAGCGTCTCCTTGCCGGACAGCGTCTCCGCCAGCCCCATGAAGAAGCTGCCGTACAGCGGCCCCATCGAACCGCCAATGCCTTCGAGCAGGGTCATCGCCAGCGCATCCAGCCCTTCGGCCAGACCCGGCAGTTCGGGCTTGGCGCGCAGC
>QKII01000295.1 GCA_003249625.1 Propionivibrio sp.
AGTCAGCGCAAGCAGTGCCCCGGATGCCAATGCGACAGGATAGCCGAAATGCTGGGCGAGCACTCCACCCAGAACGGAGCCAGAAAAAGTACCGCCGTAGATCATGGCAAGAAATGTGCCGGAGCTGCGCGAGGCTCCGGCGTTGTCGCCAGAACGCAAGGCGTATTCCTGGCAGGCGATCGAGGCAACGGCATAGCTGATCCCCACACCCGCCCGGGCGAGAGCAATCAGTAACACCTGCGAGGTAAGCGCCATCGCGATGAGCGACGCAGCGGTGGGGATCGAGGCGGCAACAAAAAGCAAGCTTGCCCCGAAGTGCCTAGACAATCGACCACCGAACGGAGACAGAGCCGTCACCGCGAGCAAGTAGCTCATCAGAGGCAAGGCGGCTGCCAGGCTGCTTGAAAGCCAGTCGGGCCGCTCGGCTTGTTGGGCATAGAGTGGCAGAAACGAGGCTGAGACTTCGGCGCCGGCAACGAAGAGGAAAAGCGCGAGGCGGATGTCGATTATCTCTGCAAAGCGGAGCCGAGGCATTGCCGCCGTACTCGTGCCCGAAATGGCTGTGGAATAGTGGTTGAGGCGTCTTGCCAAGCGTCGGAAAAGCTCGATGCCGGTTGCTGCGATGACATGCGTAAACGTGCCTCCCCGCTGCATCTCAAGCAATCCGTTGATCCGGTGCAGGGGTTTCCAGATCGAGGCAGCGGCGACCGCCAGAGCAAGCTCCACTCCGATCAAGAGTATCGCCAAAGCCAGGACCGAGACGTCGAGCAGCACGTCACGAAGGCGGATTTCAGCGAATTGAGCCGAGCCATGGACCTCGACCGAGCCCACGAGATCATTGCGAACAAGTATGGGCAGAGAGAAACTCGCCGCCTCGACGCCAAGCCGTGTGCCAATGCCTGCGCGATCCAAAAACGTTGGAGAGACCTCCCTTGCGTCCTCGGCAATAACGATGCCGCGCCGTGACACGAGCGAGATGCGTTCGATCTCCGGGAATTTGGCGATTGTGCTCGAAAGATAGATGTCGAGACCAGCGATCGACTCAACGGGAATACCAGCGGCAACACTTTGCTCGACCTTCGCGCGGATGATTTCGCCGATGAGCCTGGTTCGCTGATGCAACTCGGGCCCGATGGCGCGATCAAAGGACGCAAGCGTAACAAAGCTGAAAAGCAAAACCGTGACGACAATCAGAACGGATAGGACCGCGAGCATCCGCGCGCGGATACTCGGAGATACGTTGATCGCAACGCGCTCAGACATCGCGTCGTCCGGCCGCCGGAGAGCTCTTCTGATAATTCTGATAGGTCTCGCGCAGAGCCAAACCCAATGTCGCGTCCGGTTCCACCGGGCTTCGTTCAAAGTGCCCGCTCCAGACATCGCTTTCGAACTGTTCGATCTGAGCCTCCACCGAACGAAATCCCTCGATCTGGGGCCGCAGCCAAACCCATAGGGCCGCGCCAGAAAGGGTGGTCATCAATGCCCAGATCGCCAGAGCAGACGTTAGCAACTCGGCGGCCATGGCGCGCGTGCGGATCGCGCTAGCAGTGGTGTCGATTTCAACAACGACGGCGCCCGCGAATTGACCAACGCTACCGACGATGCGCACTGCGCTAAATAGGTGATCACCGCCGACCCAAGACCAGCGGGTGATATCGGAGGCCGGGACTCGATATGTAGACAAATCGCCGCTCAGGGTGCCGTTCGTTGAGTGGACCAATTCGGAATTCTTATCCAAAACATAGATACCTTGAATGGCATCGTCACTCTGTCGGGCTCGTTCCAGCAAAGCGGCCGAATTGCGGACATTAGCCAGCGGCAGGCCAAGCCGCGCGGCCGCCTCGAAAGGATCCGCGGTCAACTCTGCCAATACCACCAGGCGTTCAAGTAGCAGCCTGGTCTGGATTTGCTTGAAGTTCAGGATTGCCAGCAGAACGAACGCGGCGATTACGATGGCCAGAACGCCGACCGCCACCGCCCAGAGCCTGGTGAAAACTGCCACTAGCGCCGCCCTTGATTGCTGGGACCCAAAAATGCCGTTCGTCTGTCGCGGGCATACAGGGCAAGAGAAGCCACGGCGTCCGATCTGTCAGGTTTAGGGCTGTTCTTTTTGTGGCGCGGTTTCATGCGTCGGATATGCAGGGTTGTCTCGGTAGAACATGGAGGTAAACGCCGAGGCTGGCCAACTTAGGAAACCTTGAGGGAAGCCAAGCTGTCAAGCGATGGCTTGGGCCTCAGTAGCCCGAAGGTCTTGTCAGGCAAATCAGTCTTGGGCCGGGGCGGGGCCCCGGCTAGCGTCCGTTCGAGGCCGGTTTGACCGCTCGACGATTCACCACAGATCCCGCCGCTGTCGAGAGACGGATCCGGGGGCCAGAGAAACCCGGCCTGAGGCGGGCAGGGCACCGAATAACTTCTGCCCATGACCGTCAGCTCGTTTGACAGTCCGACGTGGCCCG
>QKII01000464.1 GCA_003249625.1 Propionivibrio sp.
GTTGGCCTTGGCGAAAGCAAAAAGGGCTTGCAAATCGTCGCCGGCAACTACGCCCGGCTTCACTTGGGGGGCATTCATAGCTTCATTTCCAATCGCAGTTGAACAAGCCTGTAATCCTACTGCTGAATACCTTGCCGGGTCAATTTGTAACTCGTGATAGACATTTGTAAGCAGATGATTTGTCGATGGAATTGGCGGATTTTTACATCTGCCGGTGACGGTCGCATGTCGATGCGGCGGTGCTCGGTATAATCTCGCCTGCCTCTCCGAGACCAACCTCATGTCCGACCTTCTCGCCAATCTGAATCCCGAACAACTTGCCGCCGTGACCTTGCCGCCGCAGCACGCCTTGATTCTTGCGGGCGCCGGCAGTGGCAAGACGCGTGTGCTGACGACACGCATCGCCTGGCTGATTTCGACCGGGCAAGTCGGGCCGCACGGCGTCCTCGCCGTTACCTTTACCAACAAGGCGGCGAAGGAAATGCTGGCGCGCCTCTCGGCGATGTTGCCGATCAATACCCGGGGCATGTGGATCGGTACATTTCATGGCTTGTGCAACCGCCTGCTGCGGGCGCATTACCGCGAAGCCGGCTTGCCGGCGCTGTTCCAGATCCTCGATTCGGCCGACCAGTTGTCGGCAATCAAGCGGCTGATGAAAAACCTCAACATCGACGAGGAAAAATTCCCGCCGCGCGAACTGGCGCATTTCATCAACGCGCACAAGGAGCAGGGCATTCGCGCTGCGCAGGCCGAGGTGTATGACGATTACACGCGCCGCCGCGTCGAACTCTACGCCGAGTACGACGCCCAGTGCCAACGCGAAGGCGTCGTCGACTTCGCCGAGCTGTTGCTCCGTACCTACGAACTGCTGGTGCGCAACGAACCCCTGCGTCAGCACTATCAGGAGCGTTTCCGGCACATTCTCGTCGACGAATTCCAGGACACCAACCGTTTGCAGTACGCCTGGCTGAAGCTGTTGGCCGGACACGAGGACAGTGCGCCGCGGGCGAATGGCGCTTGTCTCTTTGCGGTGGGGGACGACGATCAGTCGATCTACGCCTTTCGTGGTGCCGAGGTCGGCAACATGCGCGACCTCGAGCGCGAATTTTCGGTGAAGAACGTCATTCGTCTCGAACAGAACTACCGCTCGCACGGCAACATCCTCGATGCGGCCAATGCCTTGATCAAGAACAACCGCGGCCGCCTCGGTAAAAATTTGTGGACCGACGCCGGCGCCGGCGAACCGATTCGGGTGTTCGAAGGGTTCTCGGATCTGGATGAGGCACGCTTCGTCGTCGACGAAGTACGTGAACTCGTGCGCGACGGTGTATCGCGTACCCAGATCGCGTTGCTTTATCGTTCGAACGCGCAGTCTCGCGTGCTTGAGCACCAGCTATTTACGGCCAACGTACCGTACCGTGTCTATGGCGGACTCCGCTTTTTTGACCGACAGGAGGTCAAGCACGCGCTGGCCTATCTGCGTCTGCTGGCCAACCCGGATGACGACACGGCGTTCTCCCGCGTTGTCAATTTTCCGACGCGCGGCATCGGCAGTCGCAGCATCGAAGCGCTGCAGGAGGCTGCGCATCGCGCCAATTCAAGCCTGTACAACGCTGCGGCCGGCCTTTCCGGAAAGGCCGGCACGGCGGTCGGCAACTTCATCAGGCTGATCGAGACTTTGCGCAGCGAGACCGAAAACTTGCCGCTTCCCGAAATCATCGAGCATCTGATCGAGAAAAGTGGCCTGCGGCAGCACTACCTTGCAGAGAAGGAAGGGCGCGAGCGGCTTGAAAACCTTGATGAATTGATCAACGCGGCGACCAGCTTTGTGCAGGAAGAGGGGGAGGCGTCACCAGAATCGTCGGCCAATCCAGTTGCATCGTTTCTCGCCCACGCCTCGTTGGAGGCAGGCGAACATCAGGCTGGCGAAGGGCAGGACGCCGTGCAGCTAATGACTGTTCATGCGGCCAAGGGGCTGGAGTTCGATGTCGTGTTCATCACCGGTCTGGAACATGGCCTGTTCCCGCACGAAAACGCTGCGCAGGAACGTGACGGGCTCGAAGAAGAACGGCGGCTGATGTACGTGGCGGTGACCCGGGCGAGAAAGCGCCTCTATTTGACGCACGCTCAGACTCGTATGTTGCATGGACAAACGCGGTATTGCGTGCCCTCTGCCTTTCTTGAAGAACTGCCGGAAGAACTGCTGCGGAAGGTCGGCCATACCCCGGCCTATGTCGTGCAGCCCTCGTCGCGACGAAGGGAGACTGATGAGGCTGCCGGACTCCGTCAGCAGAACGAAGCAGGCGGCTTCCGTGTTGGTCAGAACGTCCAGCACGCCAAATTCGGCCTTGGCGTCATCGTCGCCGCCGAGGGGCGGGGGGGCGATGCGCGCGTGCAGGTCAACTTCGGTGCGCAGGGGATGAAATGGCTGGCGCTGGAGTATGCGAAGCTGACGCCCGGAACTAGAATGCCATGCAAACAGTGAACTGAGTCGCGTCGTTCTCTGGCTTCACTTCCGTTGCTTCTTCTTGGGAGGATGTGGCGTTAGCCATAACCCGGACAGAGCCAGTTTTTGTATTGCCATCATCAATGGTTGTGTCGATCTGGCGAGCATACCGGCCCTGTATTCCCTGTGAACAAATATAGAAATTCGCTGGATAGGGAGTGGCCGGCTTGGTTAGGATCGCTTCGCCGGTAATGCCAATACTGCCCCCCTCTGCGTTCCGTGGAATGTAGTCGCTTGATGTTGTGTCCGGCGTGCCTGTCGCGAGACCGGCGAAACGCACATGCTGCCAAAACAAGAAACTTTCGTCTGTGCTTGTTGTGGAATTCCACTTCCCATCGATTCTGGCATTTCCTTGGCTATTGGCTGGAGTTGTGGCCTTGGTTCCGCCGCTAACATGTGACGTAACACTAGGATCATCGCCTGGCATCGCTCTGAATCGATCCTGATATGCATACACAAAGGAGGAGATTGCTCGAAAATCGTTCGCCAGATTCTTCACCTTCGCGCTATTAACCAGTTCCTGCCCCTTCAAAACGCCGCCAAGAAGCAGGCCGATGATGACGAGTACAATCGCAATTTCCACGAGCGTGAAACCGGATTGGGTTCTTTTCATGTTGCTCTCCGCGCAATGACGTTGGTTGTGGCAGTGCTCAAGC
>QKII01000033.1 GCA_003249625.1 Propionivibrio sp.
GAAGGCGGAATAACCAAAAACGGAGTGAAGTATTTCGGCGGGCGAAACGGGAACGGGTGTTTCCACGAAAACAGGGTAGACGGGCGAAAACGCGCGATGGTAAACCAATTCAGTTCCTGCGCCGAACATGGCCCGCGAATCACAACCACGCTCTGAACGACACGAGACTGCTCCGCGTTACGGCGGCGCCAGCTCCAGATCACACGCCAGACCGCGGCCCTGAACGGCCGGCAGCCCTGCCTTGGCCAGCGCCTTATCAGCCGCGCGCAAGCGATCGAGTACGGTTGAGAGGAGCGTATTGCGAAAACGATCGAGCAACTCCTCCGAAGCAAGATCGAGCGCGGCACTGTTGATCTCCAGGAACAGGGTCGGCTCCAGCGTCACAACCGAAGCCGCGCGCTTGTTGTCGCTAGGGTGAAGATAGGCCATTTCGCCGACCACTTCCCCGGCGCCAAGTCTACAGAGGGACTTGCCCTCGATGGATACTTCCGCGAACCCATTGACGATGAAACCGAAGATACGGTTGCTATCCCCTTCCCGAATCAACGCCACCTTCTCGGCCACCTCGCGCCAGACGCTGATACGCAAGACTTCCCACAGTTCGACTTCTTCAAAATCCTTGAAAAAGTCCATCTGCCGTAGCATCTCGAAATGCCGGTCATCCTGCTGCGTATCATTCTCGTCATATATCTGATAACGCACCGTTGACAGGTCCTTGGCGAACTCGGCGCCGTTGCGGTAACGGTTATACAGATCCTTTTCCAGTGCTTTTTTGAGAATGGGATCAAGGCCGGCAGGAAGATTCGGATTGAGATCGCAAACTGCCGGCGTATCCATGTTGACGATCTTGTAGATCAAGGCGCCATGATTCTCTGCCCTGAATGGCAGTCGCCCGGTAAGCAACTGAAAAAGCACGACACCAAGCGAATAGAGATCGGTCTTCTGATTGAGCGGGTAGTTTTTTACCTGCTCTGGCGACATATAAGCCGGCGAGCCGACGCCCATGATGAACGTGGAATCCCGGTTCATGTCCTTGTGCAGGTTGAGCGCAAGGCCAAAGTCGGTGATTTTCGGATTATCCTCGGCATCGATCAGAATGTTGGCCGGTTTGATATCACGATGCACGACCCCCTGGCGGAACGCATGGTCAAGCGCCAGACAGCATTTGAAGACGATCCCGATGGCCCGGTGCATCGGCAACAGGCGGTTGATCGCGCAAAACTGGTCCAGCGCCCTGCCCTCGACGTATTCCATGACGATGTACGCCTGATCGTCTTCGATGACCGTATCGTAGATCTTGACGATGTTCGGATGGTCGAGGCGTCGCCCGACAAGTCCTTCGATCTGGAAAAGCTTGCGTAGCCGCCTGGACATTACGGCATTGTCTCCGCCAAAGCGAATCAGTTTGACCGCGACCTCGCGTCCGCTATCCGGATCGCGCGCCAGGTAAACGACCGCCGTCGCACCTTTTCCCAATACACGAATTGTTTCGTACTTGCCGATCTTTTCCATGCCGCAACCGATAGTTAAGACCACTCAAACAACCGAGACGGGAGAGGATAACCCACGCAAAAAAAACCGACAGTAAAAAAACACTTGAAAACCCGAACACCGCCCCAAGCTAGGCAAAGTTTTTCGGGAGATAGCCAACCATGCAAGAGCTTGAAAAAGATACGAACCCTCAGCCAGCCGCCGACAATCCGGCTGAAAACGCAGAAACCCCGGCGGTCGATAGCACGCCGAGCCTCGAAGAAATGCTTCGCCAGGCCGAACTGAAGGTTGCCGAGCATCACGATGCCTGGCTGCGCGCCAAGGCTGAAACCGAGAACGTACGCCGCCGCGCACAGGACGACATCGCCAAGGCATCAAAGTTTGCCATCGAGCGCTTCGCCGGCGAACTGCTCGCGGTCAAGGACAGCCTGGAAGCCGGACTGGCGGCCGAAAACCCGAGCGTCGAGAGCTTGAAGTCCGGTACCGAACTGACCCTCAAGCAACTGGTGGCCGCGTTCGAGAAATCGGCCCTGAAGGAGATCAACCCCGCCGGCGAGCCGTTCAACCCGAACTTCCATCAGGCGATCAGCATGATCGAGTCCGAACAGGAGGCCAACACGGTCGTCACGGTGCTGCAAAAAGGTTACCTCATCGCCGACCGCGTCCTGCGCCCCGCGCTGGTGATCGTGGCCAAACCGAAGGCTTGAAAACCCTCCTCACATCCCCAAATAGACGACAACTACCGATTAATAGCGGGGAACTCGGTGGTGGGCGAACAAAGCTCGTCACATCTCACCCCCGACTCCTCAACTGAAAGGAACTGAAATGGGCAAAATCATCGGCATCGACCTTGGCACAACCAACTCCTGTGTCGCCATCATGGAAGGCGGCAAGCCGAAGGTCATCGAAAACTCGGAAGGCGCGCGCACCACGCCGTCGATCGTCGCTTACACCAACGA
>QKII01000214.1 GCA_003249625.1 Propionivibrio sp.
GAAACAGTGATCCCTGTAATCGACAGCATCCCGACCGCTGCCAATGAGATCCCGAACAGGCCGGATACGGAATCGCCGGCACCGCCCATGACGTAGTACGCAACAAGCATTCCGACAGCCATGCAGATCATTGGCCACATGGTCGAATACATGCCGATGCCCATGCCCGAGATCAAGGTCGTCGCAGGACCGGTTTCCGACTGCCGCGCGATGGTTTTAACGAAGCGATAGTCGCCAGAGGTGTAGATTTCGGTGATTTTTCCGATGGCCAACCCCGCGACCAGGCCGGCCGTCAAAGCAGCAAAAGCCTTGAGATTGCCGAAGATCAGTTGGCTAAGCACTCCGGAAATAACGACGGTCAATCCACCTGCAACATAAGTGCCCAGGTTGAGCGCGGCTTGTGGATTGTCTCCTTTGCTGGCACGGGCAATCAACACGCCGGCAATACACGCGATGATACCGAGGGCACACAGCCCGAAGACATAAAGAACGCCCTCTCCATTCTTGAACAGTACTGCACCCAACGCGAAAGCGCCGATGATCGAGCCGGCGTACGACTCAAACAGGTCCGCCCCCATCCCGGCAACGTCACCTACGTTATCGCCGACGTTATCGGCAATGACAGCTGGATTGCGAGGGTCATCCTCGGGAATTCCGGCTTCGACCTTGCCCACAAGATCCGCACCCACATCGGCCGCCTTGGTGTAGATACCTCCCCCAACGCGGGCGAACAGCGCGATAGAACTTGCACCGAGACCGAACCCGGTGATGTAGCTCACGTTCTGATCGAACAGAAGATAGAGGGCACCGAGACCAACCATGCCAAGACCGGCAACGGACATGCCCATCACGGCCCCGCCTGAAAACGCGATGCGCAAAGCGGCGTTCATTCCCGTCTGTGCTGCAGCCGCTGTACGGACATTGGCTTTCGTAGCCACCTGCATTCCGAAAAAGCCCGCCATGATCGAACAACAGGCGCCACTGACAAAACAAACGGCTGTCTGCCAGTTGATGAAGAGCGCGAGTACGGCAAATACGATGAGGATGAAGACCGACAGATAACGGTACTCACGATAGAGAAATGCCATTGCTCCTTCGTGAATATATCCGGCAATCTCTCGCATCCGCGGAGTGCCCGCGTCGGCGTTGCCAATTTCCCTACTCAGCACAAAGGCGAAAAGTAGCGCGACGACACCGGCGAGTGTCGACAGAATCAGGTAAGTGGTCAAGATATTGGTCTCCTGGAATTATTGATTATTGTCATGCGCTACGGAATGCCGCACCGCCACTCCGTAGCGAAAAGTCAGATGTTGGCGGAGCGCCACCATTGGGTATGTTTATCCCTCAACTCCTGATGCGAGAGCATCGGATAGAACACCAAATCGCCTTCGTTCCCTACATAGACGCCCTTCTTGACCATCCGGTAGGGAAATTCCATCGAGTGCACCCGGTGAACCATTTTGCTGTCCTTGCCGGCTTTGAGAACCATCAAGGCCTCACGCAAGTGATGAATATACGAATAAGGCAAGTCGTTCGCCGATCCGTTTTCGGGATCATCTGCCAACTCCCCCAACCCCAGTTCGACGAAGACCAACCCCGGGAAACGAATGAATTTTGCAGGATTAATCGTCACGCTCTGGTAGAAGGCAACAGGGTCGAGATGACTGACTACTAGGCTGTTCACTGGAACAAGATCCTGATAGAGATGCAGGCAACCGTCCTTCTCTGCAGGCAACTCGCCCTTCTCCAAACCGAGCGTATGGCCATAAGCTGTCGTCAAATACAGTTTGCCGAGCGCGCTGAGCGGGATATGCTCAAGAACGCGGTAGACAGAAACATAGACCGAGTGCTTTGGTGATCCGTCCTCAGCCGGTACGCAACGCTCAATGGCGGTCGGAATGTCGAAGTAGTCGCTACGAAAGTCCGGATCAACCTCAAAGAACAGGCATTGTCCCTTGGATTTATATCCTGTGCCCGTAGCGTAATACTGGCCGAATTCTTCGGGTGTCAGATTGGAAGCGATCAACGCCTCCGGTATAAGCGAAAAATACAGATGGACGTCCACGCCCTCTCCTTCTAGTCGTTGAGATTTGTGCTGAGTGAGACATTGTGCCGGTCGCGCATGACCGGTTGCTTTGGCTACCCCTTGGGCCAAAGGCCGGCCACCCTCCAGGCACCGGCAAACTGTTAAGTTCCGCTTTTTTTTGAGTCTACAACGCGTTGACAGCGGATCACAAGATGTGATTCACCGACATTAACGAACAAGGTATTGCCACTCGCTCACTAACGTTACGCGACCGCGCGCCGGTTAAAACGTGCAAGCGGCGGCGATTGGCCAGCACATCTGACCAATCGAAAAAAGCAAAGGGACGCGTTATCTGACGCGGCGAACCCGTGCGCCCAGACGAGCCAGTTTCTCTTCGATACGCTCGTAGCCACGATCGAGATGGTAGATGCGCTCGATCAGCGTTTGCCCGCGAGAAACAAGCCCCGCAATCACCAAACTGGCGGAAGCGCGCAAATCTGTCGCCATCACGGTCGCGCCATCGAGTTGGGGGACGCCGGTTACAACCGCTGTATTTCCATCAATCCGAATATCCGCGCCCAACCGGATCAATTCGACCGCGTGCATGAACCGGTTCTCGAATATCGTTTCCCGAATCACGGCAGAGCCGTCCGCCACGCAGTTTATCGCCATGAACTGCGCCTGCATGTCGGTGGGGAACGCGGGATAGGGAGCGGTTCGCAGGCTGACGGCTTTCAGCCGATCCGGGGCTTTCAGCCGTATTGAATCATCTGCGCACTCGATTATGCACCCGGCTTCACGCAATTTTTCAATGACGGAGTCAAGCCACGCCCCAGATGTGCGCGCCAACGTGACATTGCCGCGACTTGCTGCCGCCGCGCATAGAAAGGTCCCGGTTTCTATCCGGTCCGGCATGACCGAGTAGGTCGCGCCCTGCAGGCGCTTTACGCCCTGGACGCAGATTCGGTCCGTTCCTGCGCCGACGATATTCGCCCCCATCGCGATCAAGCAGTTGGCCAGATCGACGACCTCAGGTTCACGTGCCGCATTTTCGATGACAGTTTCGCCTTCCGCCAAGGTTGCCGCCATCATCAGGTTTTCCGTACCGGTCACCGTTACCATGTCGGTGACGATGCGCGCGCCTTTGAGCCGTTTCGCGGTAGCATGAACATAGCCGCCCTCGACACGAATGTCCGCCCCCATGGCCTGCAGCCCCTTGATATGCTGATCGACGGGCCGTGCTCCGATTGCACAGCCACCAGGCAGCGATACTCGCGCCTCACCGCACCGGGCCAGCAACGGACCGAGAACGAGAATGGATGCGCGCATGGTTTTGACCATGTCGTACGGGGCGCACGGATTGCTTAGTCCCGAGCTATCAAGAGTCACCGCCTCGTTACCGTCGAGGGCCACAACAACCCCCATCTGGCCGAGCAGGCGCAGCATCGTCGAAATATCGTTAAGTTGCGGAACATTTCCGAGGCGAAGCGTATCCGGACAAAGCAGACTGGCGCAGAGAATCGGCAACGCAGCGTTTTTGGCGCCCGAGACAGCCACTTCTCCAACAAGCGGTTCGCCGCCCTCAATCAATAGTTTATCCACGCAGTGCGCTCCATTCATCGGGGGTGACGGTCTTCATCGAAAGAGCATGCAGATCCCCGCTGTCGAAATACGAACGGAGCACGGCATTGACCATTTGTTGCCTCTGCACGCGGCTTTTTCCGAGAAAGAGAGAACTGACGACAAGCGCTTCAAAATGCTCGCCGTCTCCTTGCACATGCAACTCTTCGCACTGCAACCCATCCGCGATGATTTTCTTCAATTGTTCCGCTTGCATCATGACTCAATACCTCAATTTGTATCCCTTGCGCAGCAAGGCCAAAGTTGCCAGCGCAATCATCAGGAGAAACAGCGACGACACGAGCAAGCTTCTGCCCGGCGAAACGTCCGACACACCGAAGAATCCGTAACGAAAACCGTCGATCAGATAGAACACCGGATTGAAATGCGACACCCGTTGCCAGAAAGCGGGCAGGGATCCGATTGAATAGAATACTCCGGACAACATCGTCAACGGCATGATCAGAAAGTTCTGGAAGGCCGCCAACTGATCGAATTTGTCGGCCCAGATCCCGGCCACCATTCCCAGCGCACCCATCACCCCCCCTGCCACTAGTGCAAAGATCACAATCCAGCCCGGCGCGACCACTTCGACCGGCACGAACCAGACTGTCGCAACCAGCACCCCCAGTCCAACCATCATCCCGCGCAGGACGGCGGCAAGAACATAGGCCATGAAAAACTCGACATAGGAAATCGGAGGCAGAAGAACGAAAACGATGCTCCCGGTAACCTTCGCCTGAATCAGGCTGGACGAACTGTTGGCAAAGGCATTCTGCATGACCGACATCATTGCCAACCCAGGGATCAGAAAGGCAGTGTATCCAACCCCATTGATGAGGACACGATCTTCCAGAACATGACCGAAGATCAACAGATACAACAATGCGGTCAAAACCGGCGCGGCGATGGTCTGAAAGCCAACTTTCCAAAATCGCAGCACTTCTTTGTAGAGAAGCGTCCTGAACCCGATCATCGCCAGCCCTCGAGGTGCCTTTCTGGCTTACCCTGCATGACGGAAACGAAAACATCCTCCAGATCGACTTCCGACAAACGGATATCCTGAATTGCGCATCCGGATTCACGCACTCTGGCAAGTAGCTGTTCAACCTCCTGCCAACCTGGCAACGAGAAGCAGAGAAAGCCATCGCGCCCGGCGGCGCGAGCGCGCAACTCAGCAGGAAGCCGCTCCGGTTCGTCAACTCGCAAGCTCAGGGTCCGCCCGGAAAAACGCTCCAGCAAACTCCGCGTTGAATCGAGGGCAACAATGTGCCCCTGCTTGAGCATCGCGATACGCCCGCAGAGCTCCTCGGCTTCCTCCAGATAATGAGTCGTCAAAATGACGGTATGGCCGGCGCTATTGAGACGCCTGACGAAAGCCCAGAGCCCCTGGCGCAATTCCACATCGACTCCGGCAGTCGGCTCATCGAGAACAATCACCGGAGGTTTGTGCACCAGTGCTTGAGCAACAAGCACGCGCCTTTTCATACCCCCGGAGAGGCGACGCATGTTGGTATCCGCCTTGGCCGTGAGGTCGAGGTTTTCAAGAATTTCGTCGATCCAGTCGTCGTTCCGGCGAATTCCGAAATACCCTGACTGGATGCGTAAAGTTTCGCGAACAGTAAAAAACGGATCGAAAACCAATTCCTGCGGGACGACACCCAGTAGCCGACGTGCGCTGCGGTAATCAGCCCGGACATCGCACCCCATCACTTCAAGCGTCCCGGAGTCCGCTCGCACGAGTCCGGAAAGACACGAGATAAGCGTCGTTTTCCCAGCCCCGTTTGGTCCGAGCAAGCCAAAAAACTCCCCTTCGGCAATTTCCAGCGACACGCCATCAAGCGCCCGCAAATTCCCGAAGGACTTGGCAACTTGCCTCACAGACACTGCGGCACGCATCACAAAACGAATCAGCTGAAAGAGGAAGTTGGCAGGGGAAAATCAGCGCAAGGGGAGCGAGTCGGATACACCGTACAGCGCGGCCAGGCTGATTAATCCGGAAGGTGGGTTAGCAACGCGAATCCGTTTGCCGCATGCACCAGCGGTACGTATCAGGCCAAAGAGGACGCCCAACGCCGACGAATCTGCGTCCTTCACCTGTTCAAGGTCGACGGTAATCTCGTTGTTCGTTTCATTATTCAGGAGCGCCCGCCCCACCAGAAGCAACTCCCGTGCGTGAGCAATCAACATCGGCACAACAACAACGTACCGACCGTCCTTATTCTCAATCATTTTTTACCGGCTTCAATCTGCTTATTCTTGTTAACAAGCATCTGGATCAGCCCATCGACGCCGTTTTCCCGGACTTCCTGATTGAACGTATCACGATAATTGGTCACCAGACTAACGCCGGCGACGATAACGTCGTAGACCTTCCAGCCTTCCTTCTGCTTTTCAAGCGAATAGTTCAGTTGAATCGGCCTGCCACCAGACTGGTGGATTTCCGTTTTCACCACGACATCGGTAGCGTCCTCCTGCATTCGCGTTGGCTTGTAACGGATGGTCTGGTCACGATATCCCGTCAAGGCATTGGAATAGGTCCGAACGAGCAACGTCTTGAACTCTTCCGACAAACGCTTTTTCTGTTCCGGATCGGCTTTGTTCCAATCCCGCCCCATGGCCAGCGCCGTCATGCGCTGGAAGTTGAAGTGCGGTAGAACTTTGACCTCGACCAGTTCAATCGCCTTGCGCGTGTTGCCGTTCTGGATATCCTTGTCCTGCCGCACCACGGACAGCACTTCTTCGGTAACCTGTTTGATCAGCGCATCGGGAGAAACATCTTGCGCGAAGACTCCGGAAGCAGCCAGCCCCAGCCAGAGGCAAAGCACCAACAACCACTTCTTAACCATAAGCATCCTCATTCAGTCGATTGCCTTCTTCAATCCTCGAGCGGAGGCGGATTTCCGTCATGGATCGCACTGCGACGATTTTGGAAATACGCGTTTCGCAAGTAATTGTATTTGTCAAAAGCAGCCTCTTCCACCACCTTATCCGCCGGAAGCAGGCTGGCACGATAGTCGATGAGACGAACGCCGATCAGCGTATTCCGTGCCGAGACATCCTCCAGATGCCCCACCGGATCAGCCGAAACATCGACCACGAAACCGACTGTATCGCGTACATTCCTCGGTCCGATAACCGGCCAGAACAGATAGGGGCCATCGCCAACACCCCAGTAACCCAAAGTCTGACCGAAATCCTCGTCATGCTTGTCGAGTCCGATTTCACTGGCCACATCGATCAGACCGAGAACACCGACCGTCGAATTGATCAGGAACCGACCAACGTCCGAAGCTCCATCCGTCAGTTTCCCCTGCAAGAGATTGTTAACGGCAATCCAGACATCCGCGAGGTTGCCAAAGAAATTACCGATACCCGTCTTGACGGGATCGGGCGTAACTTTGTCATAGCCTTGGGCAACGGGCTTGAGAACGGTATCCACGCCTTCGTTGACGGCAAACATGGCTCGGTTGAAGCCTTCAAACGGGTCTTTCGGGTGGCTTGCATTCGTGGCGCACCCAGGCAATACAACGGCGGCGGCCACAACGAGCGCCATACGCTTCAGAAATTGACTATTCACAGTTCGTTCCTTTCGGATCATTTGTTTTCTGGCGTTTCGGATGCCTTGTTGAACATGAACTGACTGATCAATTTTTCCAAGACCACGGCCGACTGGGTTTTGACAAACGTATCACCGGATTTCAACATTTTGTCGTCGCCACCGGCATCAAGCCCAATGTATTGCTCACCGAGCAAGCCAGCCGTCAGGATCGAAGCAAACGTATCCTTCGGGAACTGATAACGGCTATCGATTGTAACAGTCACCATGGCTTCATAACTTTGCGGGTCGAAACGGATATCAGTCACCCGACCAACGACCACACCCGCGCTCTTTACCGGTCCGCGCACCTTCAGCCCTCCGATGTTATCGAACCGGGCGGTTAACTGATAGGTATCCGCAAAACTGGCTGACGACATGTTCCCGACGCGCAACGCCAGAAACAATACGGCAGCAAAACCAAAAACGACAAAAAACCCCACCCACAAATCAAGCAACTTGCGACTCATCAAACCCCCCGGAACATAAACGAGGTCAACACGAAATCCAGCGCCAGTATCGCCAGCGCGGAATACACGACCGTCCTCTTAATCGAAGCCGACACCCCTTCTGCCGTCGGCACGGCGTCGTAACCCTCAAAAACGGCAATCAGCGACACGGCAACGCCGAAAACAAAGCTCTTGATGATGCCGTTCCATATATCCAGACGGAAATCGACAGACCCTTGCATCTGCGACCAGAACGCACCTTCATCGACTCCGATCAACACCACGCCGACCAGATAGCCGCCGAACACGCCGACTGCCGAAAACAATGCGGCGAGCAACGGCATCGAGATTACCCCGCCCCAAAACCGCGGAGCGACGACCCGCGCGACCGGATTGACCGCCATCATGTCCATCGCCGTCAGTTGTTCCGTCGCCTTCATCAGTCCGATTTCCGCAGTGATCGACGACCCTGCTCGCGAGGCGAAGAGCAGCGCAGACACCACCGGCCCAAGTTCGCGCGTCAACGACAAGGCAACCAGAATCCCCAGCGCTTCCGACGAGCCATAACGCTGAAGCGTTTCATACCCCTGCATACCCAAGACCATGCCGATGAACAGGCCGGAGACCAGAATGATCAGCAATGACTGGAATCCGCTGAAGTAAATCTCGCGGATCGTCAGATGCAGCCGTCTGAACGACTGCCCGGAGTACGCCAGAATCGTCATGAAGAAGCGCGTGGCAAAACCAAGGGTCTGCAACGCATTGTTCATGCGATGGCCAGCCGAGCGAATCAATTCCACCATCACGGAAAAGGTTTTGCTAAGCATCGGCCACCTCCCGCATCAACTCTTGATCAAACGGAGCCGCCGGATAATGGAAATGCACAGGACCATCAGCCTCGCCGAAAACGAACTGATGCACGAATGGATCGGCTGACGCCTTGATTTCGTCCGGCGTCCCTTGCGCCACGATCTGACCGTCAGATACGAAATACACGTAATCGACAATCATCAACGCCTCCTGCACATCGTGCGTCACCAGCAGGGTCGTGGCGCCCAGCGCGTCGTTCAACTTGCGAATCAGCTGACCGATTACCCCCATCGAAATCGGATCAAGTCCGGCAAACGGCTCGTCGTACATGATCAGCATGGGATCCAGGGCAATGGCACGGGCCAACGCCACGCGTCGAGCCATCCCACCCGACAATTCTGAAGGCATCAAATGATGCGCCCCGCGCAAGCCCACCGCATTCAGCTTCATCAAAACCAGATCACGGATCACCTCTTCGGGCAGATCGGTATGCTCTCGCATCAGATACGCCACGTTGTCGAAGACCGAGATGTCTGTAAATAGCGCACCGAACTGAAAGAGCATGCCCATGCGCCGCCGCATGGCGTAGAGCTCGTCGTGGCTCATGTGCGGGACCGATTGCCCGTCAACCAGGATTTCACCGCTGGTAGGCTTGAGCTGGCCTCCGATCAGACGCAACAGCGTTGTCTTGCCGCAACCGGAGTTCCCCATGATGGCCACGAGCTTTCCACGCGCGATCTCCATGTCGACGCCTTTGAGGATCGAGCGATCATCGTAGGCAAAGTTGACATCAGTGATCTTGACCAAGCAGTCAGCCGGCACAGTACAACCACCCTAGCCATATTCGATATTTTCCGATGCAACGCGTAGCGCGTTCATTTCATGAAAAGCTTTTATGAAATAATGCCCCGACTGCACCGACGAATCGATGATGTGCTCCATGCCCGACACCAGTCTTCCGTCACACGAAAGAAAACCGCTTCTGCTCATCGTCGATGACGATCCTCTCATCATCGATACGTTGTCGTTTTCACTTGAGCCGGCGTTCGAAATCATCACCAGCCACAGCCGCCCGCATTGCATCCGGTTGTTGCAAAGGAACTCTCGGCAACCTGACATTGCCCTCGTGGATCTTGGCCTCCCGCCCTTCCCGCACCGCCCCGACGAAGGGCTGACGCTCATCCCGGAACTTCTCAGCCTCGCTCCGGACGTCAAGATCGTCGTATTGTCCGGCCAAAGTGACGGAGACAATGCGCGCCACGCGCGTGCGCTAGGCGCGGTGGACTTCGTAGCAAAACCATGTCCACTGACCGACTTGAGGAGTGCGCTTGACCGCGCCCTGAGTTTCCGCACACTCGACACAGGCGCCCCCCCGAACAGCCGGTCACCGCTCTTGATCGGCACCAGTCCCGCCATCGAAAAGCTGAAACTCCAGTTAAAGCACTATGCCGACGCGCCATTTCCGGTACTCATCGAGGGCGAGTCCGGAACCGGCAAGGAAATCGTCGCAAAAAGCTACCTGCACGACAACACCGAGCGCGGCAGAAAACCATTTTTCGCACTAAATTGCGCGGCTATTTCGCCATCACTGGTCGAACCCACGTTGTTTGGTTATGCAAAAGGGGCGTTTACCGGCGCGACGACCTCACGGGCTGGTTATTTCGAGGACGCCGCAGACGGCACGTTGTTTCTCGACGAAATAGGTGAACTGCCGCTCGAACTCCAGGCAAAACTTTTGCGGGTTCTCGAAAATGGCGGGTTTCAGCGCGTCGGCGAAACTCTGGAGCGCTTGAGCCGCGCCCGGGTCATTACGGCAACCAACCGGGATTTGCGACGGGAAGTCAAAGCCGGAAATTTCCGGGCAGACCTTTATCACCGTCTTTCCGTCTGTACGGTAAGCGTTCCTCCATTGCGTGACATGGGGGACGACAAGCTTTTGCTGCTCGACCATTTTCGTCATCACTATGCCGCGCAGTCGAAACGTTCGCCGTTCAAGCTTTCGGAGGAAGCTCTGCGTCTTTGGGAAAGTTACAATTTTCCCGGAAACGTTCGCGAACTACGCAACATCGTCATCCGGCTGACTGCGAAATATTCTGGCCAATGCGTTGGCGATCAGGAACTTGAAGCGGAACTCGATCTTCAGGACGAGCCGCTAACGGCCGTGCATGCCCCCTTGCAAACAGAACGCGAGAATGAAGCACTGATCGACTCCGCGTCACGCCGGCTTCAGCAGCCGACACCATTCAACCTTGATACAACGCTGGCTGAAACTGAGCGAAGTTTCATCGAGGCCGCATTACGCCTGTCCAGCGGCAACGTCAGTCGGGCAGCCCGCCTGCTCGGCATCAACCGGACCACGCTGTACAGTCGAATGGAATCAATGAGCAGAGAGTCGTGATCTACCTGGAACATTTCGGCCTACGCGAACCACCGTTCGGCATCACTCCACATACGGAGTTCTTTTTCGCCGGAGCCAACCGTGGTGAAATACTCGACGCTTTGACCTACGCGGCCGTCAACGACGAAGGGATCATCAAGGTCAGCGGCGAAGTCGGCAGTGGAAAAACGATGCTTTGCCGAATGCTGCTGGAAAAGCTGCCCAAGCACGTCCAGACGGTCTATTTGGCCACGCCGTCCCTGTCACGCGTCGAGATCATCGAAGCCATCGCTCACGAACTGGGACTGACGCTGACCGATTCGCAAATGCACAGGACGATGCTGGCGATCCAGGAGCGCCTGCTAGAAATCCACGCATCCGGCCAGCGTGTCATTGTCCTGATCGACGAGGCACACGCGATGCCCGACGAGACGCTCGAGGAAGTCAGACTGCTATCCAACCTTGAATCAGACCGGCACAAACTGCTGCACATCGTCCTGTTCGGACAACCGGAACTGGATGAGCGCCTGAACCACAAGGCCATGCGACAACTTCGGGATCGAATTACGCAAAATTTCTGGCTCGCGCCACTACATCGCAACGATATCGCCAACTACCTGATGTACCGGCTCCGCGCCGCCGGCTATCGAGGTCCGGACCTGTTTTCCCGCAGCGCAGTCCGGACCATCGGAAAGGCATCGGGTGGGCTGACACGGCGATTGAACATCCTCGCCGACAAGTGCCTGCTGTCAGCCTTCGCCGAGGGAAAGCACGGCATCGAAGGCCGCCACGCCAAAGCGGCAATACGCGACCTGCGCAACCCATCCAGCAATGAAGGCATAGCACAACTCAAAGGCAAGATCATCGCAGTCGCGGCGGCGATTTTTGCAGGAATAGCGCTTGCCACATGGAGAATCGATTTACCCGGGAAAGAACCATCGACGACGCCACCTCACCCGGAGTCTCCTCCAGCGATGCACACGCCCCCCTCCTCCACACCTGAGCAACTTCCGGAAGTGGACAACAAGCCATCAACCAAGAAATTGATGGACGAGGACACTTACGCGCCACCCGACGAACACTCGCTCACCGAACAGATCGCCGCCACCGGGGAATGGATCAAGGCAACGCCGGAAAATCACTATTTCATTCAGCTTCTCAGTACCGACGGAAGCAACGAGGACGGTGTTCAGCAATTCATCGAAGGCGTCGCCGCCTCGCTAGACCCTGGTCAGCTTCGGGTTTATCGATCGAACCTGAGCGGGCGCGACCGGCTCGGCGTCATTTTTGGCGACTTCGCCACCTGGGAAGAAGCCAACAAGGCGCTCGCCAGGCTCACAGAAATCAACCTCGACGGGAAACCCTACATCCGCGCCGTGAGCAAGCTCAAATGACCGCACCAGACGAGCCACGCACCCACGACTCGGCCAATAAATCAATCGGTTGAAGAAAAAACTTACGTGATATGATGAATTCAAACCTCAACAGGATGAAATTCCGCATGTTGCGAACCGTCGGCGCCATCGTTACTGCGTTATTCCTCGTCGCGTGCACTCCCGCCACGCTGAGCAGCGGTCCGTCGGCCGGTCACCTGCGCACGGAAGACAAAGCCAAGACAACCGGGACGATTCCCGCCCCCGTCCAGCACGCCATCCCGCTACCCCGCCCCAAGGCTATGGGCAAGACGGAAACCTACAGCGTCGTCGTCAACAACGTAAAAGTGCAGGATCTGCTGTTCGCGCTGGCCCGTGACGCGAAGCTCAACGTTGACATCCACCCGGGCATTTCCGGAAACGTCACCCTCAATGCCATAGACCAGACTTTGCCGCAACTGCTGAATCGCATCTCCAAACAGGTGGACATGCGCTTCGAACTCGACGGACCGAACCTGGCCGTGATGCCCGATTCGCCTTTCCTCCGACATTACCGTGTCGACTACGTCAATCTATCGCGTGAGGTTACCGGCACGGTATCGACCAACACCCAGATTTCAACGAGCGCCCTGGCCAGCAGCGTAGGCAGTTCCGCCAGCGGGAACGTTTCGCGGATACAGATCGAAAACAAGTCGAAGAACCGTTTCTGGGAGTCACTGGAAAAAAATCTGAAGGATTTGCTACACGAAACGGACAAAGTATTTCCCGAAGGAAGCACCGAAACCGTTGTTGAACAGAACTTAGCCCAGAGCACGACAGGAACCGGGGTACCGGCTCCTGCCCCCGGCCCAACGAGCCGCAGCAATCAATCGGCACAAACACTGGCTGGCAGCCCGAACCCCGCCTCGCTGCAGAATTCAGGAGCCACGGTGGTGAAGCGCATGACCTTCCGAGAAGCGGCATCGGTCATCGCCAACCCCGAGACAGGAGTCATCGCCGTTCGCGCCACCTCACGCCAGCACGAGAAGGTACAGGAGTTCCTCGACCGGATCATGCGCAGCGCGCGCCGCCAGGTGATGATCGAAGCCACGATCATCGAGGTCAACCTGGCCGACAACTACCAGCAGGGTATCGAATGGTCAAAGGTCGCCACCGACACGGGTTTCTCACTCTCGCCTGCAACCAACACGCAGAGCGCCGGGGCGGCGGTTAACCCGTTCACACTGACCTACCGGAACATTTCTGGTGGACTCAACGTTTTCGTCGATATGCTGCGCGGCTTCGGCACGACCAAAGTGCTCTCCAGCCCAAAGCTGACCGTGCTCAACAACCAGACGGCCACCCTGAAGGTTTCCGAAGATTTCGTATATTTCAACGTCAAGCAGGATATCGCCGCCGGCAACACCAATACCAATGCCGTAACGACAACCACTACGACACCGCAATCGGTATCGATCGGCTTCTTCATGAATCTGACCGCGCAGATCAGCGACGACGACATGGTCACCCTCAACGTGCGCCCCTCCATCTCCAGCATCGCCGCACTCAAGCAGGACCCCAACCCGGCGCTCTCGGTTGTGAACGAAGTTCCGCAAATCCGTACCCGCGAGATCGAGTCGATGATGCGCGTCAAGAGCGGCGACATCGCGGTGCTCGGAGGCTTGATGGAAGACCGGATGGAAAACAAGAGCGGACGCTTCCCCGGCATCGGCGACATTCCGGTGTTCGGAGAAATATTCACCACCCGCAACAACGCCTCGACCAAGACCGAACTTGTCATCATTCTGCGACCGACGGTCATCAGGGATGCTTCGATTGAAGGTGATTTCAGGCACCTGGCGACATCACTCCCCGACCAGAAGTTCTTCACCACAGACAAGGTTTTCGAACCCTTCTCCGGGCCACAGATCATGCAGGAGCCGCTGCGGTGAGTCTGTTGATGGAGGCGTTGAAGAAGGCGGAAGAAGCCAAACGCCTCGCGGGAGACGGTCGCGCACAGAACACTCCGCCCGATTCGCCACTTCCTGACCTCGCATTGCATCTCGACGCGATCGATTCGGAACTCGCGCAGGCGTCAAACCAGCCATCCGGCAAAGATTTCAAGCCAAAGCAAATGGATAAGGAGGCGGTCGAAACCGACCGTGATCGCCGCGCCGCACACAATCTGTTCACAGCCAAAGAATCGGGCAACAGGAGCCATCGGCTGCTCCCCCTGCTCATATTCGCTCTGCTCGTCGCTTTCGGCACAGGAGGCTATTTCTGGTGGCAACTGCGCGCCCTTCCGACTCAAACACTCATTCCACAGCCAACGGCGAGGACAGTTGCTCCTGCGGCAGGGAATAACGCCCCCATTTTTTCCGCACACAACAATGACACCGCAGCAACCAGGCGAAACGAGGTTCCAGAGGTACACACGGCCTACACAGCGCCATCAGAGACTCCCGTTTCGCGAGCCAGTGATAAAGCGCCTGCATCCGCGCCGCGGTTGCCTGAGAAAGTAAAAGAAGCCGAAGTTTCGCCCGCCAGCCCGGCCATCCGCCTGAGCAGAACACCTCCGCGGATCAACCCGCAACTCGAACACGCTTATGCGGCGCTGACAACGGGGCGAATCGACGAAGCGCAAGCCGGTTACGAGCAGGTCTTGCGTTCCGACGCGAAGAACACCGACGCCTTGCTCGGTCTGGCGACGATCGCTGCGCAACGCGGACATCAGGACCAGGCCTACACGCTCTACACGCTGGCGCTCGAGTCAGACCCCACCAACGCCACGGCACGTGCCGGCGTCGCCAGCACGCTCGGTCTGGCTGACGCGGAAACAGCGGAAAGCCGCCTGAAAAACGCACTTTCGGAACAGCCTGACTCGGCTGCCCTCCTGTTCGCACTGGGCAACCTTTACGCCAGGCAGGCACGCTGGAGCGAAGCTCAGCAAGCCTATTTTCAGGCATACGCTGCCGATCCGGAAAATCCCGATTTCATCTTCAACGTCGCGGTCAGCCTCGACCATTTGCGGAAGAACAAACTGGCAGCCCAGTATTATCAGATGGCGCTGGCGGCAGGAGAGTCCCGGGCCGCAGGGTTCGAACGCGAACAGATACGAAGCCGACTGGCCGAACTGCAGCCGTAAAAACAGCACACACAGCACATGCCGAGAAGCCCCGTGCCGATAAATGCCCCCCCCCCGCGCCAGATCGGACAAGTCCTGATCGCCAAAGGCATCCTCAGCGAGGATCAGCTGCGAATCGCCTTGCTGGAGCAGATGAAGACGAATCAGCCGGTCGGGAAACTGCTCGTCGCCTTGGGCTTCGTCACCGAAACGACCCTGCGTGATGCACTGTCGGAAAGTCTCGGAAAACAGAGCATAGACCTGTCGAACGCCATCATCGATCCCTCTGCACTCGCACTGGTGCCGCGCGAGTTGGCCAAGCGCCACAACATGCTGCCCCTCGACTACGACGAGGAACACCAGCGACTGACAATTGCCATTGCCGACATCAACGACATCGTCGCGCTGGATCGTATCCGCAGTCTGGCGAAAACAGCGCTGGAAATCGACGCGCTCCTCGCCGGCGAAACAGAGGTGGCTCGTGCTATCGACCAAGCATACGGATATGAGTTGTCAATCGACGGCATTCTGCACGAAATCGAAACGGGAGAAATCGATTTCCGCAGTCTGCAATCGTCGTCCGACGAATACAGCCAGCCAGTCGTCCGCCTGATCGACTCGATCCTTACGGACGCCGTCAAGCGCGACGCGTCGGACATCCATTTTGAACCAGAGAGCGGCTTCCTGCGCATTCGCTACAGGATCGACGGCATGCTTCGGCAGATTCGCTCGCTGCATCAGTCGTACTGGCCGGCCATGGCCGTTCGCATCAAGGTGATGAGCGGCATGAACATTGCCGAAACGCGCGCACCGCAGGACGGGCGGATCACGCTGACCATCCGCGGACGGCAAATCGACTTTCGCGTTTCCGCGCAGCCGACCATCCACGGCGAAAACATCGTCCTGCGCATCCTCGACCGCCAGAAAGGTCTCGTTCCTCTCGAAGGACTGGGCCTCACCGAGCACCAACTGGACACCCTCAAGCTGATGATCGCCCGCCCAGAGGGCATCATCCTGCTCACCGGACCGACAGGCAGCGGCAAGACGACAACGCTCTACTCGATTCTCAACCACATCAACTCCGAGGGATTGAACATCATGACCCTCGAGGACCCGGTCGAATACCCAATGGCAATGGTCCGGCAGACGTCGGTCGCCGAAGCGGCAAAGCTCGACTTTGCCAACGGCATCCGTTCGATGATGCGCCAGGATCCGGACGTCATCCTCGTCGGCGAAATCCGCGATGCCGAAACGGCAGAAATGGCCTTTCGCGCAGCGATGACCGGACATCAAGTTTATTCGACGCTACACACCAACTCGGCAATCGGCGCCATCCCCCGCCTGCTCGACATCGGTGTGCTACCTGACATCATGGCCGGCAACGTGATTGGCGTCGTCGCGCAACGACTGGTCCGCCGCCTCTGCCCGCACTGCAAAACGCCCTATCAAGCAGGCGATCATGAATCGCGGCTTCTCGGCAGCCCGCTCGATGCACCGCGCCCGATCGTTTTCCGACCCTGCGGCTGCGAACGCTGCGATTTCCAGGGCTATCGTGGACGGCTGGCGATCATGGAAATCCTGCGCATGAACGGCGACCTCGACGAACTCGTCGCCAAACGTGCCACGGGACGGGAGATTCGCCTGGCTGCCCTCCAGCACGGCTTGGTTCCGCTCGCCGAAGACGGGTTGCGTCGCGTACTCGATGGCTCCACCTCGCTGGAAGAACTGAGCCGCGTGGTCGACCTGACCGACCGGATGTAGGCGCGATGCCGCTGTTCACCTACCGGGCAATCGACGCGGACGGCCACGCCGTGACCGGACGCATCGACGCGCAGAACGACACAGACCTGGACATGCGCCTGCGGCGCATGGGGCTCGACCTCATCAGCGGCACCCCCGTCAGCAACCGCCAGCTTCTCGGAATGCAATCCGTCCCGCGGCGCGAGCTGATTCATTTCTGCTTTCATCTGGAACATCTGCTCAGAGTCAGCGTACCAATTCTCGACGGGCTGAAGGATCTGTCAGACACGCTGGAAAATCCGCGCTTTCGTGAAGTAACCGCCAGCCTTGTCGACAGCATCGAAGGCGGCCAGATACTCTCGCAGGCAATGGGAGCGCATCCAAAAGTGTTCGATAC
The DNA here is from genome assembly GCA_003249625.1 of Propionivibrio sp. Next base: position 17,494 of record QKII01000214.1, read on the forward strand.
GGTTTTCGTCAACCTGATCCGTGCCGGCGAGACCAGTGGCAAGCTGTCCGATGTACTGCGAAGTCTGACCGAAACGCTGAAATGGGAAGACGAACTGGCCTCGCAAACCCGGAAGGTGGCGATGTACCCAGCCTTTGTCGGAACGATCGTCATCGCTGCGACATTTTTCCTGATGACCTACATGGTTCCCCAGCTGAAGCTCTTCGTGCGCAACATGGGCCAGGAGATGCCGATGCAGACGAAAGTGCTCTTCTTCGTTTCCGACCTGCTCGTCGCCTACTGGTACGTCGCCTTGATCGCACCGCTCATT
>QKII01000379.1 GCA_003249625.1 Propionivibrio sp.
AAAAACATCGCAGTTCGGACAATCAGGCAATAATTATCGAGGATCAGGCTACCGTCAAAGCGGACTGCTCGGAAAGAATAACCCTGTCGATACGACTAATGGTTTACGAGAGACAGAGCGAGCGAAACCATCGCGATGATGCATATCGCCATTCAGGAAATATGGAATGGCGATAGCTCAGAGCGGATGGGAAGAGTCTGCTACGAGCAATGCCGGAAATAGAGGTTGATTGAAGATGAACATGATGCGATTCGTACTGATTCCCCTGTTGTTGGTTCAGATTGCTCCGGCCTGGGCAGGACGCGATCTGGTTTCTTTTCCGAAGGCATACGCGGACGGCGTGCGCTACGCCATCGTCAATCGCGGCAACATCCGTGAAGAGATCTTCACCAGTCGTGCTGCCATCGATGCCGTCAGGAATGGGAAACCGATTCCCAGCGGCTCGGTCGTCACGCTTGTTGATTATCGCGACGGAGAGCTTTTCCGCTATGTCGTAATGGAAAAGCGTGCGGGCTGGGGTAAGGAGTATCCACCCGATTTACGCAACGGCGAATGGGAATATCAGGCGTTCAATGCCGACCGAACCGTCAATGTGCAAGACGACGTGAGTCGCTGCTTTTCCTGCCACAAATCAGAAGCGTCCCGTGATTACGTGTTCACGCTCGAACGGATGAAAGAGAGTCACTAACTCGATCTGCCGTGAAAGCGCCCCCGCCCATCCCTGAAATTTAGGAGGACTTAAATCTTGAAATGTACAGCCCTACTCGCACCGATGAGCTTGTTTGCCTTGATTGCTGCTTCCAGCCAAGCCATCGCTACCGACACGACGACGCCCTCCCAAGTTATCACGCCAGCGGGCTCGAAAGCCTCCTTCCAGGGTCCGGCGGAGTTTTTTACCGGCCAAGTTCGCGTCGATATGTTGTTTGATGCCAAGGAAGGCGTTCCGTTGTCAGGCGCCTACGTGACATTCGAGCGCGGCGCACGGTCTGCTTGGCACGTACACCCGACAGGCCAGCACCTGGTTGTAACGGAAGGTACGGGTTGGACGCAGGAATGGGGCGGCCCGATCATCGAGATTCACAAGGGTGATGTTGTCTGGTGTCCACCGAAGATCAAGCACTGGCATGGCGCAACGCCGAATACTTCAATGACGCATCTCGCACTCACAGGAACCGTTAATGGCAAGAATGTTGAGTGGATGGAAAAGGTCAGCGATGAGCAATACCGCAAGTAAATCGTTTTCCGGCATACGTACGCATGAAATGCAACCTTCGTCTCCATGTGAAGTGAAGGCGAACCGGTATCTCATTCTTTCAGCAAAGGAAATTCAACCATGAAACAAAGATTTGTTCTCTCTGCAATGGTCTCTCTGCTCGCTTGCACCGCCACATGGGCGCAATCCTCGCCCGAGGGCCTGCGTCAGGTGTCGCCTGCATTGGAGAAATACAGCCAGGAACGACTGATGGGCGAAGTCTGGAAGCGACCTGAACTCTCGCCGCGCGATCGCAGCATCGTGACGCTCGCCGCGCTGGTCGCCCGCAACCAGACGGCCGAGATGGCACAGCACGTCGCATTGGCGCTCGACAACGGCGTCAAGCCGGCGGAGATCTCGGAGATCATCACGCATCTGGCATTTTATGCCGGGCGAGGCAATGCACTTGCAGCAGCCCAGGTTACCCACGAGGTATTTGCGCAGCGGAAGATCGGTGTGGATGCCTTGCCGTCGGCCACGCCAAAATTCCTGCCGTTGGACGAGGTCACCGAAGCCAAACGTGTTGAAATTGTCCGGCAGAACTTTGGCGGCGTTTCGCCGGGGCTGGAACAATACACGACCGAGGTCCTGTTTCGCGATCTGTGGCTAAGGCCTGATCTGGCACCCCGTGATCGCAGCCTCGTCACCTTCAGCGCCTTGATCGCCAACGGCCAGGTTGCGCAGATTTCCTATCATCTCAATCGAGCAATGGACAACGGACTGACGCAGACACAGGCGGGCGAGGCCATTTCACATCTGGCGTTCTATATCGGCTGGCCCAATGCTTTCTCAGCCTTGCCAGTGGCCAAGGACGTCTTCGAGAAGCGGCCTAAGTGACACGCCTGCTGCGAACGATGCTTACCGGCATTGCAGCATTTGCCGCGCTCTTTTCTCTGGGTTCCTGCGCCTACCTGCAACACCCGAAGTTCGGCGCTTACCCGGAGGGCGCGCGCTTGGACGAGATCCAGCGTTCTCCCCGTTATGTGGATGGGGAGTTTCGCAATCTGATCGACACACCGATGCTGCTGGAAGGCAACAGTGTGTTCTCCGTTGTCACTGGCGACTTGTTCAGGCGATTCGAGAATCTGCGGCCGGCATCACCGGCACCGGCCGTAAAGACCGATCTCAAGGCTCTGAACGTTGATCAGGATACGGTGGTCTGGCTCGGCCACTCCTCGTACTTCGTCGTATTT
>QKII01000411.1 GCA_003249625.1 Propionivibrio sp.
GAACGGCTTGCGATCAACCGTGATCACTTCCATCTTGCCGGTCTGCTTGATCTTGTCCCAGAACTCCGTGTCTTTGGCCTCGGCCAACGCGCGCTGCCAAGCGATCGCTTCGTTCGCAGCGGATTGGATGACCGCCTGCTGTTCCGGCTTCAGTTTCTTCCAGGTCGACATTGAAATCAGAACAGGCTCAGCCGCGTAGGCGTGACCGGTCAGCGATGCGAATTTCTGCACTTCGTAGAAGCGCTTGGTGTAAATGTGTGCGGACGGATTTTCCTGTCCATCGACCACACCGGCCTGCATGCCCGAATACAATTCGGCCAGCGCCATCGGCGTCGGCGAGGCGCCCAGCGCCTTCATCATCTCCACATAAACCTTGTTGTTCATCACGCGGATTTTCAGGCCCTTCATGTCAGCCGGCGACTTGATCGCATGCGCGTTGTTGGTCATGTGGCGAATGCCGTTCTCCATGTAACCGAGAAGCTTGATCCCCTTGGCTTCCAGCGGCTTGCCCAGTTCCATGCCGACAGAATCCAGCGCCTTGAAAGCGTGCGCACGGTCCTTGAACAGGAACGGCATGTCGAAGATCGCCATTTGTGGCTGGAAGGTACCCAATTCGGCGGTGCCGCTCAGAGCCATATCAACGGTTCCGTAGATCAACCCCTCGATCAGTTCCTTCTGGGTGCCCAGCGACGAGGACGGGAAAACCTTGACCTCGATATCTCCATTCGACTTCTGCTTGACGAGCTCGGCAAACTTGTCCGCACCCTGCCCGTATGGGTTGGTCGATTCAGCAATATGGCCAAGCTTCAGCACGGTAGCGGCCATGGCCGAGCTGGAAAGAGCGAGCGCGACTGCAATCGCCGAAAGCGTCCCGATACGTTTAGTCATGAGATCCCTCCAAGAATGGACAGTGCAACAACAATAAAATTATTTAAAAATATATGGGGCAGGCCCATAAAAAATATCTTATAACAATTTTTTATCGCAGTGAAACGATTTTTTTAATTTTTTTAGCTTCAACTTGTTATTTATAGACGCGCGAGCACTCCGCCGCCAGCAATGCTGCGAACGACAAGGATCAGAGTTTTTTGTTGACGCGAAATGAAAGGAAGGAACACGAACGGTTGCGCTCTTGCGAACACAACCGTGGATGTCACTGACTCAGACGCAGTACTGCAGAAAGCGCATGCGCGGTCAGCCCTTCGCCATCAGCCAAGACACTCGCAACGTGGCCAAGGGTTTTCGAGCCGGTAGGAGAGACGCGAATCAGGCTGCTACGCTTCTGGAAATCGTAAACACCAAGGGGGGACGAAAAACGGGCACTTCCCGATGTGGGCAGAACATGGTTCGGACCTGCACAATAATCACCCAACGATTCGGAGGTATATGGCCCGATGAAGATCGCTCCCGCGTTACGTATCTTGGCAACCCAAGCGTCGGCGTCAACGAGAGAGAGTTCGAGATGTTCGGGAGCAATCCGGTTCGCGATTTCGCACGCCTCGTCTAGGTCGCGAACCTGAATCAATGCACCACGGTTTTCGAGCGCGGCCTGGATGATCTCCTGCCGCGGCATCGTGGGAAGCAATCGCTCAATGGACGCGAAGACCTTCTCGATAAACGCTCCATCCGGGCAAAGGAGAACCGATTGCGCCAATTCGTCATGTTCGGCTTGGGAGAACAGGTCCATCGCCACCCAGTCGGGATCTGTTTTTCCGTCACAGATAATGAGGATCTCAGACGGCCCGGCCACCATATCAATGCCAACGATGCCAAAAACCCGGCGTTTGGCAGCCGCAACGTAAGCGTTACCCGGACCGACGATCTTGTCGACCCGCGGTATCGTTTGCGTACCAAAGGCCAGCGCACCGACTGCCTGCGCACCGCCAATGCAGAACACACGATCAACGCCGGCCAGGGCGGCCGCCGCCAGAACAAGGGGGTTCCTGTCACCGCCGGGCGTCGGCACAACCATGACGAGTTCGCCCACGCCTGCGACCTTTGCAGGAATTGCGTTCATCAACACTGACGAAGGGTATGCTGCTTTGCCGCCCGGCACGTAAAGACCAACGCGATCAAGCGGCGTCACCTTCTGCCCGAGCAAGGTACCAGCCAACTCCGGCACCTGCTCTTCATAGTGCCAGCCCTGTAGCACCTGATGCTGGTGATAGGTCTTGACCCGCTGCGCTGCGATTTCCAGCGCGTTCCGTTGTTCGACTGGAAGCTGCTCCAGCGCGGAAACGAGTTCCTCACGAGAGAGCTCCAGTTCCGGCAGCCCGCTTACGGACAGACGATCGAAGCGATTTGTATATTCGACGACCGCAGCATCTCCCCGTGCTTTGACATCGGCCAGAATACCCGTCACCGCCTGTTCGACGGCCGCATCCTGCGCACCTTCGAAGGCAAGCAAACCTTCAAGCCGCTGCGAAAAATCGTCGTCGCAACTAACGCTTGATGTCGATCATGCCGCAACTGCCTTGGTAATAGCCTCCATGATTGGCACCAAACGCTCTCGCTTCAGTTTGAGTGCAGCCTGATTGACAATCAGGCGTGACGAAATATCCATAATGTGCTCGACCGCCACCAGATTATTGGCCTTTAGCGTTCCTCCGGTCGACACCAGATCGACGATAGCGTCCGCCAAGCCTGCCAGCGGTGCCAGCTCCATCGAACCATACAACTTGATCAGATCCACGTGTACGCCCTTGGCTGCGAAATGCTCCCGTGCGATATTGATG
>QKII01000430.1 GCA_003249625.1 Propionivibrio sp.
GCCGACCTTGCCGGCGACCGGGGCGCAGGCACGCTTGATCACGCGGGGGTTGCCTTCGGCCGCCGCCAGTTCCGGATGGGCAGCAAGAATGCCCACCAGCATGTCTTCGACAACGAGATCCGGATTGTTGATGACGCGGTTCATTGATTCTCTTTCTTCAGTATCTCAACGAATTCAGACCTTGATGCCCTGGTCCTCGATATAGCTGCGGATGATCGATTCAACATCCTTGTCTGCGGAGAAGCCCATCTTCAGCGCGCGGTCATTCTTGAAGCGGGCCGGCCAGGAGAGGACCAACGCCTCGATGCGCGGATCGGGTTTGATCTCGATGAGGTTGGCTACCTTGTCGCCAGCGATCTTGCGCAGCGTGTCGATCATGTCGCCAACCACCGCAGTGTTGCCCGGCAGGTTGATCACGCGGGTGACACCCCACGCCGAGGAGGGAAGTTCGTAGGCATGAATCAGGGCTTCGACGATCTTGGCCGGCGAGAGCAGCCAGATCTTCGCGTCGCGACCGACCGGGCAGACCGAGGCCACGCCGTTCAGCGGTTCGCGGATGATGCCGCTGGCGAACGACGAGGCGGCGAGGTTCGGCTTGCCGGGGCGCACGGAGATGGTTGGCAGGCGCAGCGAACGGCCGTCGATGTAGCCCTTGCGCGAGTAATCGGTGACGAGGTATTCGCAGATGACCTTCTGGGCACCGTAGGAGCCTTGCGGGTTGGGCGTCGTGCCGTCGTCGAGCACGTCCGGCAGTTCGCCGCCGAAGACGGCGACCGAGCTGGTGAAGACGAAACGCGGCGGCTTGGCCTGCTTGCGGCTGGCATCGAGCAGCCCGCGCGTGCCGTCGAGGTTGACCTTGTAGCCGAGTTCGAAATCGGCTTCGGCACCGCCGCTGACCACCGAGGCCAGGTGGAAGACGGCAGAGGTGTCGCCACCGAGCGCGCTTTCGACACAGGTGATATCGTTCAGGTCGCCCTTGACGCACTTCAGGCGCGCATCGACGTTCTCCGGGAACGCCATGTCGAACAGGGTGATCTGCGAAATCGGCTCCTGCGCGCCTTCAGCATTCAACAGCGCGCCCTTTTTGAGCAGCGCCAGCGCCAGACGGTATCCAACGAAGCCACCACCACCGGTAATCAACACTTTCATTTCACTATCTTCCGAAAAAATAAATTGAGAAAAATCGTCTTGTTCACTGCCCTGCCTTAAGGAACCTTCGTTCTTTTAAGCATGGAAAGACAGTTGTTTGGGCAAAAGGAGGCCCCATCGCCCCTCTTGGCCCAAGGGGCTTTGGGGGTAATTGGAACGATGGGGCATGGGGAGTGACGTACGGGTTACGTACCTTTCGGAGAAATTAGCTCCCCCGGAGTTTCTTCAGCGCGTCAAAGACCAGGCCAGGGCCTTCCTTGTCGTAGGTGGCGAGGTTCTTGTCATAGACAGACTTGACCTTCTCCACGAATTTTTCGCGTTCCTGTTTGCTAAGGTCGCTTACCACCATGCCTCGCTTCTTGAGCGATTCCAGCGCCTTGTCATCAAGAGACTTGTTTGCCTCGCGCTGGACTTTCCGGGCTTCGATCGCGGCTTCGCGCAATACCGTCCGCTCGTCATTGCTCAGCTGATCCCAGAGTTTCTTGCTATAGAGGATCAGCCAGGGGGTATAGGCATGACGGGACGTTGTGAGGTATTTCTGCACCTCGTACATCTTGTTGGTCTCAATGTCGACGTACGGGTTTTCCTGACCGTCAACCGTCTTCATCTCAAGTGAGGTATAGAGTTCCTGCTTCGGCATGGGAACCGGGTTTGCTCCCCATTCGCGGAAGGAATCGATAAAGATATTGTTCTGCATCACGCGAATCTTCAACCCCGACACGTCATCAAACTTGGCGACGGAATGCTTGCTGTTGGTCAAGTTGCGGAAGCCGTTTTCCCAGTAGGCCAGGTTGATCAGTCCGTTTTCCTCAAGCCGCTTGTTGAAGTAGTCCCCTGCCGGACCGTCCAGAACTGCGTAAGCCTCGCCTTCATCCGCAAAGAGGAATGGAAAATCGAAAATCCCCAATTCCTTGATCATTCCAACCAGGGGGGAACTTGAGGTAATCACCATGTCCAGAGTGCCACCACGCAGTGCCTGCACCGACTGGGCGTCGCCGCCGAGAACACCGTTGTAATACCCCATCAACTTCATTTTTCCGCCGGACTTCTTGTTCATTACTTCCTGCATCTTCTTTACGCCGACGGATACGGGGTTCGTGTCAGGGACACCCGCCGATATCCGGATTTTTCGCTCAGAAAACTGGGCGAGAGCAGTTGTCGATGTTGCGCAAAGGCAGACCATGAGCGCGGTAAAAAGACTCTTGCGAATAAACATTAACGCCTCCGACTACATTAGTAAGTTTGACCATCCGTCCTGGGAAGGAGCGACTGTTGTTGTGCTGAGCAATATCGCTTTCTGCTCCGATCGCATCAGCCGGGAAAATCGTAAGCCTCTAAGGTATATTTTAATAATTGTATTAATCAATAAATTGATTCGTTTTTTAATATCACAAATCATGGAGGCTTGGTTCGCGTATGACAAAGAACAGCGGCAACTCGGAATTCGATTTCCGCCCTCTAAAGATTTCAAGCCGGCAAGTCATGCTTTTGAATGCACTGGATGAGCACAGGACGATGCGGCGCGCAGCACTTGCGATGCACACTACACAACCGACGGCCAGCATCCTCCTGCAGCAATTGGAATCAAGGCTCAACGTAAAACTGTTCGAACGCCGTCCACGCGGAATGGAGCCTACGATTTTTGGAGAGGTGCTGATCAGGTACGCCCGGGGCGTGAGTCACGATTTTGAACATGCAGAGGCGGAAATCGCTGAACTGGCAAAGGGCGCCCTCGGATTCGTTCGCATCGGCAGTGTCGTCGGAACAGTTCCGTCGCTTCTTACCAATCGTTTACTCGCGTTCAACAAGGCACACCCCCGCGTACGCATCTCCATTGACGTTGCGACGAGCGATACGTTGTTGCCGCTCCTGATCCGAGGAGATCTTGATCTCGTTCTGGGGAGACTCCCCGATCAGATCGACCAGCAGGACCTCGTCATTGATTTTTTCGACCACCCCGAACGCATGAGCGTCATCGCTCGGCCGGGACATGAATTGGCCAAGAAAGCAAAAGTCAAATTAAGCGAATTGACGACCCAAACCTGGATTCTCCATCCAGTCGGCAGTCCGATGCGGTTGAGAATCGAGTCAGCACTCCAGCGACACTTCAGTTCGTCGACGCTGAATATCATCGAGACCAGTTCTCTGCTGGCAACCACGTCACTGATTGAGTCATCGGACATGATTTCCGTCGTGCCGTATGACGTCGCAATACACTATTCAAAATACGGACTCGTAACAATTCTGCCCGTCGATTTGCCGATATCACTGGTAAACCTTGGCGTCATTTCAAAAAGGGAGAAAGCCCATTCTCCTGCCGTTATCGAATTTTTGCGCTATCTAAACGCGGTCTGATCTGTAGGCTCCTTTGCGAGCGTTTCAACCCCGCCAGAAATTCCGGCAGAATGCACCGATGCATGATGCCCGCGCCGACACGACCGCTGCACAACCGCCCGACGCAGAGAGTGTTTCATGGAAGGCACCCGGCATCTGGCACAAAAACCGTGGTCGCCCCCCCGATTTTCATGCCCCTGAATGTTATCGCTAAACCATTTCTCCTGCCCTTTGCCTCAACGAGGCCGCCGGGCGATGGCGACTCAACAGCCAACTCAGACAGCGCCAAAAAATCGGTAAAGAGCGGCCTTTGGAGCATGTCAACCATAACAACTTGAGCACTGAACAAACCCGATATACATATCCTATGGACATAATAAAACAAAATATCTAAGCTACCACCCCCAAATGGTTGCGCTCGCAGAGTCGCACCAGCAAGGGCGCAAGGGCCAAATATCAACAATCGCTTCCTCAATTTCTTACACGCTGGAACACGGGAGTCGTCCATGTCGGGTTATTCGGGTTGCTGGGGGTTGGTCGTTCAGCGCGGTGGCATGTGGGGTTTGAAAACGCGGGCTAACTCAAACGCTGGGCCCGTTGTTGCATCAACTCACCATAGGAGTAATAGGAAATGTCCGACTTTTACAAGTACTTCAAAGAAAACATGGAAAGCCTCGGCCTGCCAGCGCCTGAAACTCTTTTTGGAAGTCTGCAAGCTGCAATTGCCAACACAACGGTCATACTCAGTCAAATTGACAAATTTGGTAAGTCAGTAACTGTTGGCGAGCTCGTTGGCGCAGGAACTCGCTTGGAACAGCTTGGCGTCATTGCAGGTTGCTCCGCCGCATTTTATGTTGGAGCGGTTATTGGAAGTATTGCCGTTGCGACAGGTCGCTCACTGTCTGGAGGTACGTCTCTTTCCGACGTAATCTTTACCGCAAATAAATACAACCTCAACAGGCCATGGTTGATTACTAGTCTACATCGTTGGCCTGGCATCTATAGTTCCAACGCAGTTGCAAAACACATGTATCGGTTTCATGCGGTGATGGCATGAAGGACTCAATCTTCCTAATGCTCTCAGCAATATGTATGGCAGCCCTTGCTTGGGCATTTTGGCATTTCCTTGGGGATAGTGGATTTAATGCCTTAACAATTATGGTCTTGATCGCTCTGACAGCAGACAACATTCGATTGCGTAGACAGTTACACGCAAAAGGACCCAAATAACCACTGAAGGGAAACGGGCTTTTGTGACCGGGGCGGCAGAGGGCATTGGCTTTGAAATCTGTCGGCAATTTGCGCAGGAGGGAGCGATAGTGGGACTCAACTCTCTTGAACCGGAGTCTACTTTTGCGGCTGTCCATAAGCTCAATACGGAACTTGGACAGGAGAGGGGCTTTGCATACCCGGGAGACATTGCCGACACGAAGGGACTCAGCCGTTCATTGGAAACATTTTCGACAGAAAACGGACTTGATATCTTCGTGGCAAATGCGGGGATCACGGTTTTCAAATCCTTTCTCGAAGTGGAAGAGGAGGAATTCGCAAGGTTGATGATCCGGAACGCAAAACGCGGTCGCATTGTGCTCATGTCGTCGGTTTGCGGTATCCAGGCTCACCGTCACCAGAGTGACTATGCGATGACCAAGGCAGGTATCGTACAACTGGCCAGGTCTCTTTCAGAGGAACCGGTGATTACAACATCACGGTGAATGCGGTTGCGCCAGGGGCGACTCTCAGCGAACGTACGATGGAAGATGTTGAATATGAATCTGGCTGGAAGCATGTGACGCCGGGAAAAACGGTGGGCACCCCGGCGGATGTGCCCCATACTACGCTTTTCCTCGCGGACGATCGATCCGGAAACATTACAGGTGAAGTCATCAAAGTGGACGGCGGATGGACTGTCACCAGTCCGTTGCCACTACATCTGAAAAAACAGTTTCGGAATCCAGACGGCATCTGACACGGGAGGAATCCGCCCCAGACACTGAAGCGTGCTGATGCCCCATACACACCCCACCACGGCAACGCAACCGCCCGACGCCGAGACCTGTTTCCTCGAAGGCACGCGGCATCTGGCGGAGAACCGCTACGACCTGGCCGAAACCAGCTTCCGTGAAGCACTGCACCGCGTCCCCGATCTACCGGAAGCTGCCGCGAACCTTGGCTACGTGCTGGACAAGCGCGGTGAAACTACCGAGGCGGAGCGCTGGCTGCGGCACGCGCTGGAACTGGCGCCGAACTGCCCCGAACCTGCGCTGACGCTCGGTGCGCTGCTGACTACCGCCAAGCGTTTCAAGGAGGCCGAGGCGGTGTGCATGCGCGCGGTAACCCTAAGTCCGGAATCTCCGCAGCCCTGGAACAATCTCGGCGTGCTCTACGCCGAGATGAAGCGTGAGGCAGAGGCCGAACAATGCCAGCGAACGGCGATGGCGCTCGATCCAGCGCATCTTACCTCCCGCTTCAATCTCGCCTATATCTTGCTTCGTCAGGGTCGCTATGAGGAAGGCTGGGTCTGTTCGGAGGCACGCCGCAGTTATGCCGCTTTCGCGGCACGAATGACCTGCCCGCGCTGGGAGGGTGAGTCTCTGTCCGGAAAATCGTTGCTGATCGGATTCGAGGCCGGACACGGCGACATGATCCAGTTCATCCGCTACGCCGCAGTGCTGCGCGAACAGGGACCGCGTTCGATCGATCTCGTCTGCCATCCGCCGCTGAAGACGCTGTTCTCTGAACAACCCGGCCTCGGACTCGATCGCGTTTTCGCCTTCGACGAAGCTCTTCCCGATGGTGGCTGGGATTTCTGGACACCGCCGATGAGCCTTCCCTTCCATTGCCGGACCTCGCTGGAAACAATTCCGGCGCGCATCCCGTATCTGCGTGCTGATCCGGAACGTATCGCTTTCTGGCTTCCGAAGTTGCCTGCCGGGCGCCCGCGGGTTGGGCTGGCTTGGAAAGGCAATCCACGTTTCGAAAACGACCTCGATCGATCGCTGCCATCGCTTGAAACACTGGATCCTCTCGGTGACGCTGCAGGCGTGCACTTCGTCAGCCTGCAGAAAGGCGCCGGCGAGGATGAGGCGGCAGCACCGCCCGGTCGCCTGCACCCTGTCAATCTCGGCCCGGCCATACAGGATTTCGCCGATACCGCTGCCCTCGTCAGCCAGCTCGACCTCATCATCTCCGTCGATACCGCCGTTGCGCACCTCGCCGGGGCGCTCGGCATTCCCTGCTGGATACTGCTGCCCGACTACAAGACGGACTGGCGCTGGCTGAAGGAACGAACCGATTCACCATGGTATCCGGGCGTCGTCCGGCTGTTTCGGCAAAAAACGATGGGCGACTGGCATGATGTCGTGGAAAGCTTGCGCATGGCCCTGATGGCCTGGGAGGCAGATCGAGGCTGAACTATCATGGAACAAGAGAACCGGCGATGGAGGTTCCATGAAAACACGGCAACGAACCGGGATGGCCGGTTCGGGCAGGTCAAAGCGGCTTTGGTTGTGTCTGGCACTGACGTTGGTCGGTTGCGCGACAACGCCGATCGGGCGAAATGACTTGCTGGACTTTCTCAAGGACGGCAACACGACCAAGGAGGAGGTCTTCCTAGCGCTCGGCGATCCCAACGCAATGTACGAGGATTCGCGCATCCTGACCTATCGGCTATCGCGGGACGAAGCCGGCTGGATCCTGCTCAAATCAACGGGAGATTGGCGCGGTGTGTATGTCGTTCTGGTGCTTGTCTTTGATGACCGGGGAATCATCAAACGGCATTCCGTCGTCAAGGTGCGTCCGGAATGAGTGCATCAACGCGAGGGTCGCGGATAGCGGCGCTGGCGCTCCTGTTTATCGTATCGTCGGGCTGCGTCCCCATCCCGACACTTCCTTTCGGGGACAAGGAGTGGTCCCGGCAGAACATCGGCGATAACGTGCCGGGTTTCATCGTAACCGGACAGACAACCCGCGCCGACGTGATTCTCGCGCTGGGCGACCCCGACCGGAGAACGAAAAACGACACGCGCTTTCTTTATGCACGCGCGACGGAAGAAGGCGGAATCGCCTTTATCGTCGGCGGTGGATTGAGTGGTGCCGTCACGGGAACGCCCGTGACCTACCGCCTGCTGACGGTAAATTTCGACGCGCGAGGCGTGGTAACCGGGGCGCAAAGCGAGAAGGTGATCAAACGCAGCTTCTTCGGGGAGCACATCACAGGAACTTTGCCGCAGTCGCTATTCCCCGACGCTGAGTAGAAGCCGGCTCCCGCCCCTATCCCGGAAGTTCCGTCATCACCCGGTTCCGCCCGAGGTGTTTCGCGTGATACATCATCCGGTCGGCGCGCCGCTGGATATCGGCGATGGAATCATCACTCGGCCGATCGCAGGCGACACCGATGCTGGCCGTGATTCGCAGCGGTTTTCCATCGGGAGTGTCGAGCTTCAATTGCTCGACCTCCTCACGAAGTTTCTCTCCCAGATTGAAAGCGCCTTCCAGATTCGTTTCCGGCAGGAATACGGTGAATTCCTCACCGCCAATCCTTCCGATAACGTCACTGTGCCGAACGTGCAATGCCAGGCACCCGGCCGCCCGCCGCAATACCATGTCACCCGTTTCATGCCCAAAGAAATCGTTGATCATCTTGAAATGATCCAGATCGATGAACAGCACCGAGTAAGGCGTTCCGGTTCGCCGCGCCAGCCAGATCAACTGGTTGGCGATTTCGTAGTAAGCCCGCGGATTCAGCAGCTCGGTCAGCGGATCCTTCTCGGCAAGTTCCCGCAGTTCGGCCCGGGTCGCATTCATCCGCTCAAAAAAGGAAAGCGTCCTGCTCGTGAACGCGTAGGCAATGGCGCTGGTCACGCCGAGAGCGATCAGCAGCGTGGTCATGGCGTTGCGACTGAACGGCTGTGGCAGGTAATGATTCGCCAGGAGGAGGCTGACCATGGTGATGACCGTCATCAACACCCCGGCGTTCAGACCGATCAGGATATACGTCACCCACAGGCAGGCGAAGAACCAGATAACCCGCAGCTCGTCATTGGCAACCAGCAACAGCGCCGACATGAAAGTGGCGTAGTTTATCGCCACGAACGCCACCGACACGACGGGAAACAGATTCTTCCGACCACGCAGGACAACGAAGAAAAGGACGGTCAGTGCGCAATTGATTTCCGTCGCCAGCAGTTGCGTATCTCCAAGGTGGTTGAACCCGAGGTGATCAACGGCGATGAAGACGAGCGTAAAAAAGATGCCGGTCAGCATTGCTGCATTCAGCAGCCGAAACCTGAACTCCAGATATTCCTCGCTGGCGCCGAACTCAAGGCCGCTGGTCAACAAGGAACGGAACAAAAAGGTCACGGTCGCTTTTTCCAGGTATCGATCAGGCGTTGACGGCAGCGCCCACTTTGGCCACGCCATCTACCGGCTGCCTGGGCGTATCCAGAAGCAACTGGTAGAAAGCGAGATCAAGCCAGCGGCCGAATTTGAAACCGACCTGCGGCAGCGTGCCGACGTGCTTGAATCCGAGCCGCTCGTGCAGCGCAATGCTGCCGCCGTTGGTGGCATCGATGCCACCGATCAGGGCGTGCAGGTCGTTTTTCCGGGCCGCTGCGATCAGCGCTTGCATCACCGTGCTGCCCAACCCTCGCCCGCGATGATCTTTGTGCACATACACGGAATGCTCGACGGTGTATTTGTACGCGGGCCATCCGCGAAACGTGCCGTAGCTGCCGAAGGCCAGTAACCTGCCTTTTGCGTCGTCGACCCCAATAACCGGAAAGCCGCCATTTCGCTTGGCCTCGAACCACGAAGCCATGCTCTGCAGGGT
>QKII01000175.1 GCA_003249625.1 Propionivibrio sp.
GACGTCAAGGAAGAACACATGATCCCCGATGCGCACGATCCGTCGAAGAAGCATCGACCGATGATGACCACGGCGGACCTCTCGCTGCGCTTCGATCCGATCTACGAGCCGATCTCGCGCCGCTTCCACCAGGATCCGCAGGCGTTCGCTGACGCCTTCGCACGCGCCTGGTTCAAGCTGACGCACCGTGACATGGGGCCGCGTTCCCGCTACCTCGGCCCGGAGGTCCCCGCCGAAGTGCTGCTCTGGCAAGACCCGGTGCCACCGGTCGATCACCCGCTGATCGACGCCAAGGACATCGCCGAACTTAAGGTCAGGGTTCTCGCGTCCGGCCTGTCTTCGGCCGAGCTCGTGTCCACCGCCTGGGCCTCGGCCTCCACCTTCCGTGGTTCGGACAAGCGCGGCGGCGCCAACGGCGCACGTATCCGCCTGGCCCCGCAGAAAGACTGGGAAGCCAACCAGCCGGAGCAACTGGCCAAGGTGCTGAGCGCGCTCGCAAGCATCCAGTCGGCGTTCAACGCGGCTCAGAGCGGCGGCAAGAAAGTCTCGCTCGCTGACCTGATCGTGCTGGCGGGTTGTGCAGCCGTCGAACAGGCGGCCAAGGCGGCTGGCGTCAGCGTCGAAGTGCCGTTCAGTCCGGGGCGCACCGACGCGTCGCAGGAGCAGACCGACATAGAATCCTTCGCCGTGCTCGAACCGCTCGCCGACGGCTTCCGCAACTTCATCAAGGGGGTATCAGGCGTGCGCTCCGAAGAGCGCCTGCTCGACAAGGCGCAGCTGCTGACGCTTACCGCGCCCGAGATGACGGTGCTGATCGGTGGCCTGCGTGCCTTGAACGCCAATGCAGGTCAGTCGGCGCACGGGGTTCTTACCAAGCAGCCGGGGGTACTCAGCAACGACTTCTTCGTCAATCTGGTCGACATGGGTACCGAGTGGAAGCCCACCACCGAGGCGGGCGAGCTCTTCGAAGGGCGTGATCGTATGACGGGGGCGTTGAAGTGGACCGCAACGCGCGTCGATCTCGTTTTTGGCTCGAACTCGCAACTGCGCGCACTGGCGGAGGTTTACGCGCAGGACGATGCGAGGGAGAAGTTCGTGTGTGACTTCGTTGCGGCGTGGAACAAGGTGATGAACCTTGACCGATTCGACTTGATGTGAGTTGTAACAAACATTCGGGGTTCTGGTTGGGCTTGATTGGCGCCGCGAATGCCTGATTCAGGTTGTTACAGGAAGAAGGGCGAGTTGGCTGAGGCTGATTCGCCCTTTCTTGTTCCCTATTGAAATCCGCTCCCACAAGAGAATCGCATTTGTGTGTACCTACGTCACCGCATAGTTCTGTTCGATCCCCCGGATCATGTTCCACAGGAGGTCATTGACCGGCGTCGCTATACCTAGGCGTTGCCCCTGTTCGACGACCGCGCCGGCAAAAATCTCAATTTCGCTTTTGCGCTGCGCCTCGATATCCTGAAGCATTGATGTCTTCTTCTCTGGAGCCAGGCGGTCGATGATCGGGAAAATGGCGTCAATATCCTGTTCGTTCAGTGCGATGCCGATTCTTTCAGCGATCTGGATCACTTCACGGCAGGCCATGCGTACGCACTGGCGCGCTTCGGCGCTCTTCTGAAATGCGCCGTAGGGCGCTCTCATGACAGCCGAGGTCGGGTTCATGCCGACATTCAGCATGAATTTCCACCAAAGCTCACGCAGCATGTCGTCTGGGATGCGATAAGGAATACCCGTGCGCTCGAACAGTTCACGGACCGCGGCGACACGTGGCGAGATCGTGGTGTTGCACTTCTCGCCGAAAACGATCGTGCCGAGTGTCCGATACTCGATGTCGTCCCCCTTCCGCCCGGCGTCCGTTTCCACCACAAAGGAGTAGAGCGGCTGTGCTATCCCCAGTTCGCGGCCAATAACGTCCTCGCTATCGACGCCGTTGAGCAAGGACAGAATGATCGTGTCTCCCCCGACAAAGGGGCGTACTTCGGCAATCGCCTGATGCAACTGATGCCACTTGACGCTGATCACGATCAGGTCGGCGCAGGGCGCAGTTTCGCCTGGAGTCAAGAATGAGAGCGGGAGGCGGGTGCCATTTACGGTGATCCCTCGTTCCCGGTAACGCTGCATCCGCTCCGGATCGGCAATGACCTTTACGTTCTCCACTGCGGCTGCATGGAGCCGGCTCGCGTACATGCCGCCGAGAGCGCCCAGTCCACACAGATAGACGTTTTGCAAAGGTTTCATCTTCTCGATCCTTGCGGCTGGAGTAAGCCGGGAGAGCGGAGGTAGCGCAGCTTCTTGCTGTGCAGGTCCGGTTTTCTGTGCCGGGTAAACCTCTTGTTTTTTGGCGGAAGCGGTGAGATTCGAACTCACGAACGGTTGCCCGTTGCCGGTTTTCAAGACCGGTGCAATCGACCACTCTGCCAC
>QKII01000038.1 GCA_003249625.1 Propionivibrio sp.
TCTTTCAAATGTATTACTGGAAAAACAAGGAGATAAGCTGACATTTCTGGCGACTGACATAGAGATTCAGATCACCACTTCCAGTGTCGTGTCGGATAGCACCGCTGATGGAGCGGTAACCGTCGGAGCGAAGAAGCTTCAGGAAATCAATTGAAAGTCGGGTAATACATAGTTGACAAAACCAATCGAATCAATGTCTAATCTATGGTTCAACTAGTAACGATCTCAAGGGTTTTCACATGAAACGCACTTATCAACCGTCAGTAGTTCGCCGCAAGCGCACTCACGGCTTTCTTGTCCGTATGGCTTCCCGTGGCGGTCGTGCAGTGATTCGCGCACGTCGTGCCAAAGGCCGGCATCGCCTCGCCGTTTGAGCGACATCCCGCTTAACGGGCGACGCCGGACTCGATCCGAAGCGTTCCCCAGAAGCTACCGACTGACTAAAACGGATGATTTTTCATCCGTTTTTAGTTTCAGGAAGGCAATTAGAGGCAGTAGTTTCCTGCTACATTACCGCCCTCGAGGCGAGGAACAAGTAGCGGATGCCCGCTTGGGAATCGTCGTAGCCAAGCGCTTTCTGCGTCGCTCGGTGGATCGAAATCTGGTTCGCCGCTTGATTCGGGAAGTCTTTCGCAAGCAACATTCTGATTTGCCCGCGCGGGATTTGATCGTTCGACTGGCTTGTAAGCCACCTCTGCCGCTGGATCGGCGCGCCTTGACCGACGAAATCCGAAGCTTGCTGGAGCGATTGCGCACTCTTGGACGTAGACCATGAAACTGCTTTTGGTTCTGATCCGCTGTTATCAATACGCAATCAGCCCGTTGCTGGGCCAGAACTGTCGCTTTTACCCGAGTTGTTCCGATTACGCCGCACAAGCGATAAAGAAATACGGCGCCATTAAAGGCGCTCATCTTGGATTGAAACGAATCCTTCGTTGTCACCCCTGGAATCCCGGTGGTGTAGATCCAGTTCCCTAATACTTTTTTTACCTGGGCCGTAAATGGATAATCGACGCCTGATACTGCTATGCATTTTCTCGTTTTCGCTGGTAATGCTCTGGGATGCATGGCAGAAGCACAACCATCCCCAAGTCAGCGCACCTACGACAACCGCTGCCGTTCCGGCAGGTTCCTCGACCGTTCCGACGCCGTCAGCGAATTTGATACCCGCCGTTCCAGCCAAAGTGGCGTCGGCTGCTGTCCCTGTTTCGGGCGCAGTCGGACAAAGCGGCGAGGTTGTCGAAGTCAAAACGGATCTGTTCGTCGCCCAGATTTCGGCACAAGGCGGAAATTTTGTTGGTCTGGAACTGCGCAATTACAAAGCGCAAGAAGATAAGTCGAAGGCCTTCCGGTTATTCGACCAAAAGCACCTTTACGCTGCACAAAGTGGTCTGATTGGTGAAGGCCTGCCGAACCACAAGACAGTATTTACTGTCGCTCCCGGGAAGCGTGAACTGGGGGCTGGTGAAGATTCGCTTGAACTGCGACTGGAAGCACCGGTGGCAGGTGGAGTCGGCGTGACCAAGATTTATACGTTCAAACGCGGCAGCTATCTCGTTGATGTGGCTTATGAAATAACCAACGGTGGGCAGAAACAGCTTGCCGCTCAAGCGTATTACCAGTTGCAGCGGGATATTCAGGCTCCAGCAGGCGAGAGTCGAATGGTGAGTACATTTACCGGGCCAGCCGTTTACACCGAGCAGAGCAAATTCCAGAAGATCAAATTCGACGAAATCCTCAACGAAAAAGCCAAGTTCGAGCAGAAAGCGGACAATGGCTGGATTTCGATGATCCAGCATTACTTCGTTTCTGCCTGGATTCCGCAGGAAAAACTGGCGCGTGAATACTATGTCGAGAAGCTCGACAATACTGTGAATCCGGTGATTAGGGCCGGGGTAATCGTGCCTGTGCCGGAGGTTGTTCCGGGAGCAAAGGCGGTGGTCCGTACCTCGCTTTATGCGGGACCCCAGATCCAATCGATTCTCGAACAACTCGCAAAGCCGGCTTCAGAAGGTGGCATCGGGGCACAGGGACTACCCTTGGTCGTCGATTATGGCTGGCTGACGATTGTCGCAGCACCGATTTTCTGGTTGCTAGAGTTTATTCACAAGGTTGTTGGCAACTGGGGTTGGGCGATCATTCTGCTGACGGTACTGATCAAGGCAGTCTTCTTCCCGCTTTCGGCCGCCAGTTACAAGTCGATGGCCAAGATGCGGGCGATTACACCGCGTTTGCAGGCGCTCAAGGAGCGCTGCGGCGACGACCGGCAGAAGCTGAACATCGAAATGATGAATCTCTACAAGACGGAGAAGATCAATCCGCTGGGCGGCTGTTTGCCAATAGCCATTCAAATTCCGGTGTTCATCGCCCTTTACTGGGCGCTGCTGGGTGCAGTTGAAATGCGTGGTGCACCGTGGATGTTCTGGATCACGGATCTCTCGGCACCAGATACGCTTTTTGGTACGATTCCTGTGTTAAATATGCCATTCGGCTTATTGCCGGTCATTATGATGGCAACCATGTTGATCCAGACCAGGCTCAATCCTACGCCGCCCGATCCGATCCAGGCCAAGGTGACCATGATCATGCCGTTCGCCTTCGGTTTCATGTTCTTCTGGTTCCCGGCTGGCCTCGTCCTTTACTGGGTGGTAAACAATACTCAATGGCAGATTACCCGGATGATTGAGCGTGGCGGAAAAGCCGCCAACGATCCCAAGGCCTGACACCATTGCCGCGATCGCCACGGCACCCGGCCGTGGCGGTATCGGTGTGGTGCGCATTTCCGGCCGGAATCTGGAGCATCTGGCAGAGGCTCTATGTGGGAAGTGCCCGTCGCCGCGTCTGGCGAGTGTTGCTACCTTCCGGGCAGATGACGGAAGTGCTATCGACAGCGGACTGGTGCTTTATTTTCCAGGACCAAATTCCTTCACGGGTGAAGATGTTCTGGAATTGCAAGGACACGGTGGTCCGGTCGTTCTGCAGATGCTGCTCTCGCGGTGCATCGATATCGGTGCTCGGCTCGCCGAACCAGGTGAGTTTACGCAGCGAGCTTTCCTCAATGGCAAACTCGATCTGGCTCAGGCTGAGGCGGTCATCGACCTGATTGATGCCGCCACGGTTGCAGCGGCTCGAAGCGCCGTGCGTTCCCTGCAAGGGAAATTTTCGAAGGAAATTCGGACTGTACTCGACCAGCTCGTCGAACTGCGCGCGCTGGTAGAGGCAACACTCGATTTTCCCGATGAAGAGATCGATTTTCTGGAAGCAGCCGACGCCTTTGGAAGACTGGAGCGCCTGAGCGTGCAGTTGGACGAGGTAACCGACCGAGCACGCCAAGGGCGTTTGTTGCAAGGGGGGCTGCATGTCGTCCTCGCTGGACAGCCGAACGTCGGCAAGTCGAGCTTGCTCAATTGCCTGGCCGGCGATGAACTGGCTATTGTGACCCCGGTAGCCGGCACGACGCGCGACGTTGTGCGCGGTACGCTGAACGTCGAAGGAATTCCCCTTCATGTGATTGATACGGCGGGCTTGCGCGAAACCGATGATGAAGTTGAGCGGATCGGGATTGAGCGGACTTGGCGGGAAATCGAAAAGGCGGATGTCGCGGTGTTGATCGTCGATGCCCGTCAAGGGGTTCAGGCGACCGACCGGGCGATTCTGGGGCAGTTTCCCGAAGGGCTTACGCAAATTACCGTTTTCAACAAGATCGACCTGGCGGGAGCGCAGCCACAATTGCATGCCGATTGCGACGGAATCGCCATCTCGCTGTCGGCAAAAAGCGGTGTCGGCGTCGATCTTTTGAAGCAGGAGTTGTTGAGGGTCGCCGGATGGCATCCGGCTGAAGATGTTTTCATTGCCCGTGAACGCCATCTTCGCGCGCTGGCAGATACCCGTGCCCATCTCGCGGCCGCACGGACCTGCCTTCCGCAACTGGAGTTGTTCGCCGAAGAGCTACGCATGGCACAACAGGCGTTAGGTACCATTACCGGAGCGTATTCTGCCGACGACCTTCTGGGCGACATCTTCGGGCGCTTTTGCATCGGCAAGTAGAGGCCTTGGTTGCGCCGACGTCTTGGCGTATCACATTACCGTTCCGCATCCGCACCTGCTTCTGGGCGATAGATGCAAACCCTGTTTCGCCCACTGCGTTTCGCCTCGTACAACGCCTTGTCGGCCTGCCCGAGCAGGGTATCGATCGACGGCGCGTTGCCGCGCAAAGTGGTTACGCCGACTGAAATTGTAAACTTGAGCGCGCCACGCGCTTCCGCAAGGACTTCGCCCGTTTTCACGTCAAGTTCAAAAATCTGTACGCGTAGCCGTTCAGCTACCTCAATCGCTCGCATTTCATCAGTCTGCGGCAAAAGGACTGCGAATTCCTCGCCACCGAGGCGGGCGACACAGTCAACATCGCGCAACGTATCCACGAAGAGCTTCCCGGCCTTTTGCAGAACGAGATCACCGATTTGATGACCGTGGGCGTCGTTGATGTTCTTGAATCGATCGATGTCGATCATCAGCAGTGATAGTGAGCCGCTGTACCGGACCGCGCGCGAAATTTCGCTTTCGGCCAGCTGCATGAAGCGCCGGCGGTTGGTCAGTCCGGTCAACGTGTCCGTTTGCGCCAAATGCTCAAGCTCTGCACGCACCCGTTTCTCTTCAGAAATGTCGCGTGTGACGATAACCATGCCCGTCGGCGTGCCACCGGCATCACGCATTGGCGCGGCGCGGGAACAGACCCAGCATCTGCGCCCCTTGTATCCGGTTATTTCATAGTCAAGTGTTGCAACATCGCCGGCGAGCACATGTTCGATAAGCGAAGCGAATGCCTCTTCGTAGTCCGGAAGCAGATAGGTGCGAATGTTCTGCCCAATCACTTGAGCTTCCTCTTCCTGTTCGATCAGCGCGAGTCCGGCCCGGTTGATCTGCAGCACCGTTCCGACTTCATTGGTGACCATTACACACTCCGGCTCGGTATCGAGGATTGTGCGCAGTTTGCGCTCGTTTGCAGCAAGAGCCAGATTGGCTTTTTCCTCCGTAGCGAGGAAGTGCCGCAGGCGGCGTTGGTAAAAGAACAGTCCCGTACCAAGCGCGCTTGTGGCGAACCCGAGCAGCGCCGCCGCGATGGTGAAGTCATGCCACCAGAGCGCGTAGATATCGGCCACCGGTCGGGAAATTGCGACCCCAAGGAAGTTATCCATGTTCAGCTCTGAAGGGTGAATATCGCGTTGGGCGATCATTCTTTCTTCCCCCAGTGCTTGAACAAAACCTGAAAACACCGTCGCAGCCTGGCCGCTTTCTTTGTGCCGCAGGAAGAAGGAACCCGGACGGACGAGGCTGTGACCGACAATGTCGTCGCGGTCGTGCGGGTACATCAGGAACAGGATCCCGTCGCCATGATGTAACGACGCAGCCATATTGGGCGCATAGCGTACCGAATTGAGCATCGGATCGAAATGACCCGGCTCGAGCTGGGCTACGACTACGCCGAGGAATTCATTCTGCGGTCCGGTAATGATCCGGGACAGTCCGATCGTGATGCTGCCATCGACAGTGTGAAAGGGCGGTGAAACGAACAGCGTATTCGTTCTTGAGGACTGTTGTCGCGGGGTCCGGATGAAATCGTACTGACTGAAGTCGTGATGCTGATCGGAACCCCGTGCGAGGCTTGAGTGTTGCAGTCGCCCGCTTGCGTCATAAACCTGGATCGAACGGGCACCAGGCATGGCTTTCGCCAGGGTGGCCAGCCGGTCATCAAGGCGGCTTTCTCCATGGAAACTCCTCAGCTCTTCGGCGAGCACAACCAGCACCTTGTTGATCGAGACGAGGCTTTGTTCGATGTTCAGCTGCATGACCCGCGACATCGCGAGCAGCCAGCCCTCCTCGCGCTCCCGGATTCGCTGGCGCTCTTCGTAGAGCGCATATCCAGTAAGCAGGCTCAGCACTGCTACCGCCACTGCCAGAAGAAGCCATTGTGCAGCAACGATGTTGTGTTTTGGAGCGGGGTGGACCATGGACATACGCTTTCCGATAGAGGCCGCTCGATTGGAAAATTCAGCAATCTATAACTATTAGCATAGATCCACGTACATATTCTGCCAACATGCGGTGAACCAGCGCAGAGTAGTGACGGATATAACGCGTGGAATTCGTTCATTGATCGTCATTCTGTCGCGATGACAACCGGCGCAAGCGTTAAACTTCCCAGCTTTGCCGCTTGAAAGGTTTCTTTCGTGAGTATCGAGCTATCGCAGCTGGTCATCCTTGCAATTGCCGCCCTGCTTGCCGGGTTTATCGATTCGGTGGTGGGCGGGGGCGGACTGATCCAGATACCGGCCATTTTTTCGGTTCTCCCGAAGGAGATTCCGGCGACGCTGTTCGGCACCAACAAGATTGCCAGCGTCTTCGGTACGGCCAATGCTGCGTGGCGCTATGCGACGCGGGTGACGATGCCTTGGCGGACGACCCTGCCGGCCGCGATTGCGGCGTTCGCCTGTTCGTATCTCGGGGCGATGGCCGTCGCCTGGTTGCCACGCGACCTGCTACGCCCGATGATTCTGGTAATGCTCATCGGTGCCGCAGGCTACACATTCTGGCGCAAGGATTTTGGCGCGATCCATCGGCCGCAGCATGCCGGTGCGACAGAGCTGGTCTATGCGCTGCTGCTGGGTGGCGTGATCGGCTTCTATGACGGATTTTTTGGCCCAGGTACCGGGAGCTTTCTGATCTTCCTGTTCATCCGCTTCTTTGGATTTGATTTCCTGCATGCCTCGGCGGCGTCGAAGGTGGTCAATGTGGCGACAAATCTTGCGGCAATTGGCTACTTTGTCCCGAACGGCTTTTTCCTCCCCGTGGCGGCTGTCCTCATGGCCGTGGCCAACGTTCTCGGTTCATTCATCGGAACGCATCTGGCGCTTCGCCATGGCAGTGGCTTCGTGCGCCGCGTGTTCCTGATCGTGGTCGGCTCGTTGATTGTGAAGTTCGCCTGGGATACGTTCTGATGGAGCGTCCTATTTCACTAGCTTCCGCTGCGCCAGATAGGTGTGGATGATCTCCAGCCGGGAGACGGGATCGTCGAGTTCGAGCAGTTTTTGTTTGGCCAATACCTTGACGGGGAGAATCTCGGCCAGCCGGTAACCGACCCATGTCGCATCGTTGAATTCATGCGGCGCGGGCATTTTTTCCGGTCCTAGATCGCCGACGATCTTTTCCAATAAAGGAACGAGTCCTTGTTGTGCCTCGGGAACCGCCTGTTCATCGGGTTCGCCGATCAATTCGACTGTTCCCCGCAGAAGTCCGTCAGTCTGGGCGGCACTTTCAATGATCCTGAAGCGCTGGCCGCCGCGCACCTTCAGCAAGAGGATGCCAAGTTGCTGCATGTCGGCGTCGACGACATGTGCGAGGGTACCGATGGGATGGGGCGTCGCCGTTGCGCCAACCTCCTTGCCGCTGGCGATCAGGCAGATACCGAACGGTGTCTTCCGATGCAGGCAACCCGCAGCCATGTCCAGGTAGCGTTGCTCGAAAATCTTCAACGACAGAATTCCGCCCGGAAACAGGACGCTGCCGAGCGGGAACAGCGGAATGTCGAGGCGGGGAATCTCCGCCGGCGGATGGCCAATGAATTTTCCGCGCAAGCGGTCGAGCCATTTCACTGCGATGCCCCCGCGTCCCCCCAGCGGGCCATCAGGGTATGGCTGACACCGATCTGGTCGAGGAGACGGGCGACGACGAAATCGACCAGATCACCAATTTTGCTGGGATGATGGTAGAAGCCCGGGCTCGGCGGCAGGATGATGGCTCCTGCGCGAGCCAGTCGCAGCATGTTTTCCAGGTGGATGACCGAGAAGGGTGTTTCACGTGGAACCAGGATCAGTTTGCGTCCTTCTTTCATCGCCACATCGGCGGCACGCTCGATCAGGTTGCTGGCGAGCCCTTGGGCGATCGCCGCCAGCGTGCCCATCGTGCAGGGGCAGACGATCATTGCGTCGGGCGGGTTGGATCCGCTGGCGACCGGCGCGAACCATTCCTCACGGCCATAAACCTCCAGGGTTCCTGGCAATGCATCGAAACGACTGCGAAAAAAAACTTCGGCATCGGCGGCGCGTGCAGGTAGCTCAAGTTCCATCTCCTGTCGGGCGACGATCTGCGCGACCTGCGAGTAGAGCAATTGGACGCGGCAGCCAGCCTCAAGCAGACATTCGAGAAGACGGAGGCCATAGGGCATGCCGGAGGCGCCGGTGAAAGCGAGGCAAATGGTCTTAGCCATGGGGAGTCGAGGGAGTGATGAGGGTGGGGTCGGCGAGCAGACGGGCAGCTATCAGGCCGTTGATGATACCGAAGATCAGGGCGGCGACGGCGAAAACGGGTACCAGCAGGAAAAGCCCATTGTGCGGGATGAGCCAGAGCCGCGCCAGCAGAAGTTGCCCGCCGATGTGCGCGAAAGCGGCAAGGATGCTCCAGCTGACTGGCCCGAACCAGCGTTGCGGCAGGCGGACGGCGATGCCCAGCACGAGCAGGCTGGTCACCGCCCCGGTGAGGCTCATGAAGAATCCTGGCGAAAGCAGGTGACCGAGAAGAATTCCCCCGGCCATCACGCGCAGCCCGCACACCCACGCCGCGGTACCCCAACCAAACCGGGCGAGGACGATCAGCGTGACGATGTTCGACAGACCGGGCTTGACCCCGGGCAGCGGGAGCGGAATCGCTGCGTCGATCAACGCCAGCCCGATTGCCGCAGCAGCAAGGCTGGCAATGCGATGATCCTCGGGCGTAGTAGTCAGCCTAATAACTGAGCGAGTCATACGCTTCCTTGCGGCCGGTGATCTGGACGCTGATCTGGTTGGGGGCACAGATGGCGATTTCCCCGGCACGTTCCAGCCAGCCCTGACGGACGCAGTACTGGTGAATGCCAGGATCGGAAACGACGCGGACGCGTCCCTTGACAACGGCGATGGTAGTGATGCCGAGCGGTCCAGACACCTCGATCTGACGGTCTCGGGACAGATCGAGCTCGGCGAAAATGTCGCCATTGAGCCGGACGACCGCCTTCTCCGCGGTGCCGCTTTGCCAAGCCAGGGAGAAAGAAAGCACACAGAACGCCGCGCCAACGAAGGCGATCAGCCAGTCGCCGCCACGGACCAGCGAAAGCCAGGACATCAGGGTTTTCCGTTCGGTTCCGGCGACAGTTCGCGGTGGCGGACCAGCACCCGTGCGCGGTCACGGAAGTGCTCGCCAAGCCATTCAGCGAAATATACCGAGCGATGCTGGCCGCCGGTGCAGCCGATCCCGACGGTCAGGTAGCTGCGGTTGTCGCGGACGTAGCACGGAAGCCAGGTGCCGATGAAACGGGCGATATCATCGCGCATCTGTACGACCTCGGACTCCGCTTCAAGATAGTCAATGACCGGCCGGTCTCTTCCGCTCAACGCACGCAGTGACATCTCGTAGTACGGATTGGGCAGGCAGCGAACGTCAAAAACCAGTTCGGCGTCGAGCGGCACGCCGTGCTTGAAGCCGAAGGACTGGAACAACAGCGTCAGTCCCCGGGCGCTGTCTCGGACGATGAATTGCCTGATCCAGTCGCGCAGGGCGTTCGGCTTGAGATCGCTGGTGTCGATGTGGTGGCCGAGTTCGGCAAGCCGTTCGAGCCGCCTCCGCTCCTCGGCAATCGATTCGGTGAGGGTGTGCTGCTCATCGGCCAGCGGGTGGCGCCGCCGCGTCTCGAAATAACGTTTGAGCAGCGTGTCGGTCTTGGCATCAAGAAAGAGGAATTCAAGTTCGACTTGCCGAGCGCGAAGCTCCGCAAGCTGTTGCGGCAACATGGCGATGCTGTCGCCCCCGCGGATGTCGATTGCCGCCGCGATCTTGTCGTAGCCGCGCTGCCCAAGATGGTCGACCAGCGGGTGCAACATTTGCGAGGGCAGGTTGTCGACGCAATAGTAGGACGCGTCCTCGAGGATGTTGAGGGCGATCGATTTTCCCGACCCGGACAGGCCGCTGATGATGACGATGCGCATGCCTGCGAGCATAGCGGAAGGTTGCGAACACCGGCAAGCCGGGCTGACATACACTACGACTCATCCAACAGCGTTGCCTGCCGCCATGAATCTTCTTCCGCTTCCCTTCCTAGACCGCTTGGTCGCCATCCGCCGCGACCTTCACGCCCATCCCGAACTGGCCTTTCAGGAAACCCGTACTGCGGACGTTATCGCAAATGAACTCGCCGCCTGCGGCCTCGAAGTCCATCGCGGCCTGGCGGGTACCGGCATCGTCGGCGTCCTGCGCAAAGGGAGTGGTGGGCGTTCCGTCGGCCTGCGTGCAGACATGGATGCGTTACCGCTGTCGGAAAAGAACGTTTTTTCCCATTGCTCGACGAGGCCGGGGAGGATGCATGCCTGCGGCCACGACGGCCACACGACAATGTTGCTCGGCGCAGCCCTCTTCATGGCCGAAAACCGCGACGCCCTGGATTTCGAGGGAACTGTTCATTTCATTTTCCAGCCGGCTGAGGAGACGGATGGCGGAGCTGACGTAATGATCCGCGATGGACTTTTCGATCGTTTTCCGATGGACGCCGTTTTCGGCCTGCACAACTGGCCTGGCGTTCCGGTTGGCGAACTCGCCGTGATGCCGGGGCCCGTGATGGCCGGCACCTGTTCCTTCGAAATCGCCATCAACGGGCAGGGCTGCCATGCCGCAATGCCGCAGCAGGGCCTCGATCCCCTGGTCGCGGCCAGCCATTTGGTCCTCGCTCTGCAGACGATAGTGTCTCGCAACGTTGATCCGTGCGAGGCGGCGGTGGTCAGCGTCACCCAGATCCACGGTGGTGAGTCATTCAACGTGATTCCCGACGATGCGGTTGTGCGGGGCACGATTCGCGCGTTCAATCCGGAGGTGCAGGCGCTCGTCGAAGCGTCGCTCCACAGGATTTGCGCCGGGATCGACAACACCTTCGGGGTTCATTCGCAGGTTTCCTTTGCGCAACGCTATCCACCGACCATCAATAGCGCCGCGGAGAGTGCGCTTTGTGGCGATGTCGGCGCGCAGGTCTTCGGTGCGGCTAACGTTCGCCGGAATGAGCTTCCTTCGACAGGCGCGGAAGATTTCGCCTTCATGCTGCAGAAGAAACCCGGTTGCTACGTCTGGCTGGGCAATGGTCCCGGTTCTGGTGGCTGCACCCTGCACAATCCGCACTACGACTTCAACGACGCGATCATCCCGCTCGGCGTGACCTACTGGGTGCGCCTTGCAGAGAGCTATCTGCATCGCTGACCGGGTGGTGAAAAAATGTTAAGCGGATAAATTATGCATTCACATTAGCGGATTTATCCATTACATTAACCGCTTGTCTTTCTTCCTCGCGAATGGTTGGGCAAGCAAAATGAATAAGAAGGCGTCAGTGGGTGGGCCGGGAGCAGTAACTGGGTGCAAACCGCGAATTCTGGTGGTCGACGGATCGCGCGTGGTCCGGGCGACATTGACCAAGCATCTCGGAGAGGACTTCGAACTGCTTCAGGAAAGCAATGGCGAGTCGGCTTGGCAGACCTTGTTGCTGGATGGGCGGATCGATGCCGTCGTGTCGGGAATCAGTCCGCCCAAGCTCGAGGCGCGCGAGTTGCTCGGGCGGATCAGGGCAAGCGCTGTGCGGCGGGTCAAGGCTGTCCCGTTCGTTCTCATCGTTTCCGATCTGGAAAACCCGGCAGTGGCCGATCTGCCGAACTGGCCAGGCGTCGCCGGTTGC